>CACZSO010000061.1 GCA_902783795.1 uncultured Eubacteriales bacterium | reverse complement strand
CTGTCTGAAGAAGCAGCCCGGGAGTGTCTGGTAAAAAGATATCCGAGAGAAAGCTTCACCATTGCGACGAAATTAAATGCCGGTTTTGCGGCCAATACCGAAGAAGAAGCCAAACAGCAGTTCTGGACCAGTAAAGAGCGTCTGGGTGTGGATTACATCGACTTCTATCTGCTGCATGCCTTAGGTGACGGCAATATCGAAAAATATGAGAGATTCCATCTCTTTGAGTACCAGCAGGAGCTGAAGGCTCAGGGCCTGATCAAGCATGCTGGCTTCTCTTTCCACGGATCACCGGAATGCCTGGAAAAGATCCTGACAGATCACCCGGAAGCAGAATTCGTCCAGCTGCAGATCAACTATGTGGACTGGGATGATTCCAGCGTACAGTCTGAGGCCTGTTTTAATGTAGCGCGGAAACATAATGTGCCTGTCGTGGTCATGGAGCCTGTCAAAGGCGGCGCTTTAGCTAATCCGCCCAAGCCGGTGGCTGACATTTTACAGGCAGCGAATCCCGATGTTTCCCTGCCTTCATGGGCTATCCGTTTCGTGGCTTCTCAGGAAGGTATCTATGTAGTCCTTTCCGGTATGTCCAACATAGCTCAGATGGAGGATAACCTGTCTTATATGACAGATTTCCAGCCCTTGTCTGAAGAAGAGTCAGCTCTGATCGTGAAGGCCCGGGAAGCTTACAAGGCTATTCCACAGATCCCCTGTACCGGCTGCAGCTACTGCACCGCCGGCTGCCCCATGCAGATCAATATCCCGCAGATCTTTGCTGCACGCAATCAGCAGATGATCTGGGGCAATATCGAAGGCGGTAAGATGCGTTATGCCAGAGCCACCGCAGAAGGCGGAAAGGCTTCCGACTGCCTCGAGTGCGGCCAGTGTGAAGGCGCCTGCCCGCAGGGTCTGAAGATCATTGACCTCCTGAAAGAGTGTGTGGAGAATCTGGAATAAGAATTATGCAGTACAGAAAAGACCGTTACGGAAATCTCCTTTCGGTCCTGGGTTATGGCTGTATGCGTTTTACGCGTGCAAATGGTAAACCCGATGTTGAAAAGGCTTCCCTGGAGATCAAGGAAGCCTTTTCTTCGGGAGTGAATTACTATGATACCGCGTATACCTACCCGGGATCCGAGGAAGCTTTGGGAGAGATCCTGGAAAAATTAAATATACGGGACCAGGTGAACATTGCCACAAAGCTGCCCCATTACCTGATCAGGAAGCCGGAAGATCCGGAGCGTTTCTTCCAGGAAGAACTGAGGCGGCTTCGGACAGACCATGTGGATTATTACCTCATGCATATGCTGACGGACGATGCTACATGGAACCGTCTGGTGGCGCTTGGCATCACAGAGTGGCTGGAAGAGAAGAAAAAGGAAGGCAGCATCCGCCAGGTAGGATTTTCCTACCATGGGAACTCGGATACCTTCATCCGCCTTTTAAATGCCTATGACTGGGATTTTTGCCAGATCCAGTATAATTACATGGATGAGACCAGTCAGGCCGGAAGAGCCGGTTTGATGGCGGCAGCAGAAAAAGGCCTGCCGGTCATCATCATGGAGCCGCTCCGCGGCGGAAAGCTGGCGGAACTTCCAAAGGAAGCCCAGCGTTTGTTGGACGAGAGTTCTGAAAAGATCAGTGCACCGGCCCTGGCCTTTAAGTGGCTCTTTGACCAGCCACAGGTCAGTGTGGTACTGTCCGGCATGAATTCGCTGGCCATGGTACAGGAAAATGTGAGGACAGCGGATCAGGGAGCCCCCGGCTGCTTTACAGAAGAAGAACGGGAGCTTACCGAAAAGATCCGTCTTATCCTGAATGATAAAATCAAAGTGCCCTGCACCGGCTGCCGCTACTGCATGCCCTGTCCCAATAACGTGGATATTCCGGGCACCTTCGCGGCCTATAACCACCGTTATACCGAAGGCCTGGTGGCAGGTCTGAAAGAATATTTCATGTGCACCGTTCTGCGGACGAACCCCACTATGGCCAAAAACTGCATAGGCTGCGGCCTGTGTGAGAAACATTGTCCGCAGCACATCGCGATCCGGGAAGAACTTAAGAAAGCCCGGAAAGTGCTGGAAAATCCGGTGGTAAGGATCGCTGCGCGCATCGCACCGAAATTTGTCAAATATTAGACCAGGTGAAGGCTTCTGGAGCCTTCGCCTCCATTTCCGTAAGGGGGACGTAAAAGTCCCTGTACTGTTTCCTGATGAAAAAAGGAGCCTCTTATGAAGCAGAACCGCCCGTATCCACGTCTTATCATCACTAAAAAAGGTACAGCCTGGGTGCAGAACGGCCATCCCTGGATCTATGAGGGAGAGGTGCTGCGGGCAGAAACAGCGGAAGGGATCCCGCTTTCCGATCTGGAGAACGGTGCCCTTTACGATGCTGTGTCTGAGAACGGCAGATATCTGGGCACAGGCTTTTTGAGCCTGAACAGTAAGATTCGTCTGCGCCTCATCAGTACGAATGCGAATGATCGTTTTGATGAAGCTTTTTTCCGGCGCCGCATCCGTTACGCCCTGGATTACCGAAAGGCTGTCATGCCGGAGGATCTTTCCGCCTGCCGTCTGATCTATGGTGAATCTGACGGCTTCCCGGGGCTTACCGTAGATCGGTTTAATGACCTTTTATCTGCTGAGGTCCTGTCTTTGGGGACGGACCTCAGGAAAGATATGATCTACCGGCTTTTACGGGAAGAACTTGAGAAAGACGGAGTCAGGATCCGGGGGCTGTATGAACGGAACGAATCCTCCATCCGGACGCTGGAAGGCCTGGACACATATAAAGGCTGGTATGATTTTCAGGACGGAAAAGAGCCGGGGTCTCCGGTGACAGAGATCATGGAAAACGGGATCTGTTATGAGGTGGACGTGGAAAACGGCCAGAAGACCGGCTTTTTCCTGGATCAGAAATATAACCGGCTGGCAGTGGCAAAACTGGCGAAAGGGAAAAAAGTCCTGGACTGCTTTACGCATACCGGCTCCTTTGCCTTAAACGCGGCTCACGGCGGGGCATCCCATGTGACGGCGGTGGATATATCAGAGACGGCCGTAGAGATGGCCAGGAAGAATGCAGAAAGAAACGGCCTTACAGAGCGGATGGATTTTATCTGCGCCGATGTGTTTGATCTGCTGCCGGAGCTTATGGCTAAAGGACAGCATCCTTATGACCTCATCATCCTGGATCCGCCGGCCTTTACCAAATCACGGAAAACAGTGAAAAACGCAGAGCGGGGTTATAAGGAGATCAATTTACGCGCTATGCAGCTTTTGCCCCGCGGCGGCTTCCTGGCCACCGCTTCCTGCAGTCATTTCATGAGCCATGAACTGTTTGAGAAAATGCTGAAACAAGCGGCAAAGGATGCGGGAGTGACATTAAAACAGATCGAGGTACGGCAGCAGGCGCCGGATCATCCCATCCTGATGACGGTGCCGGAGACGGATTATCTGAAATTCTACCTGCTTCAGGTAGTATAAAGTATCCGGGCTGCCTTAAGATCGGATGTTTTTCAAGGCTGTCTCTATACGCGGACAAGTAGAGGATAAAAAAGGATCGGTACACGATGAGGTGTACCGGTCCTTTTTTGCTGTTTCAGTACGTTTTATACAGCCAGTTCGCTGCCAATGATACGCAGATGATTCTGGTATTCACGGCGTCCGAATAAGGCGTCACGCAGGTTGACCAGCTCTATGCCATGCTCTTTGATCCAGCCTTTCACTTCACAGGAGGTGAGAGCGTGGACATCCACCGTACGGATGGCTATGTAATTCAGGGCATTCGGGCCGTAGTCGCCTTCCTGGTAGACAAAATAATCCACAAAGCCGGGATGCCACACATCCATGGCCACGGCATCTTTATCCAGGGCCAGTCTGCCGCCCTGATCTTCCAGATAATAGGCGATAGGATCATAAGCTGTAATGCCTTTAATGGAATCGGTGTTCAGGGCTTTATAAGCGGTCAGACCGGAAGCCATATGGATCTTGGGCCATTTGTCCGGGACGACGGAATTCGGGTCAAAGAAGTTCGGCAGGAAATCCGTGACCAGGCCGTATTCTTTCGCGGTCTGCTTCATGGCCCTGGCCATGGGTGTATCGCCGTGGACCATGCCCACATCCAGCGCTTTTCCCAGGATCTGGACGCAGCGGTCCATCTCAGCCCGGCATTCTGCCAGCGCTTCATCAAAATCCACATCTTCCAGCCGGGTGATGTCTTTGCGGAATCCTTTGCGTTCAGGATCGTAAAGCGTGGGCACATCCTTAGGATCGAGGACCGGGGCGCCCCAGAAATGAGTGTGCCAGCCGGTGGAGATCCAGGGACGTTCCCGGAGCTTTTCCAGGGCATCCACGGTGCCGGGGCAGTCCAGCATCACATCAGCCGAGGTGACTACCCCTTCATCAATGGTGGCAAAAGTGCCCATATTATGGACTTTAGAATATCCTACATCGTCTGCTCGAATAATCAGTTTCATATCATCCCTCCTTTTATTCTTCCCAGGCTACGTTAGGCGACCATTTGTTTTTGGGCAGATGGTCACCGTGCAGTTTCATAACCGTGGTGTTCTGATAGTGGTCGACTTTCTTCAGGGCCTCCATAATGCTCACGAAGTCACATTTGTCGATCTGTTCCTGCAGATATTTGGCGCCCACTTCGGCTTCATGTTCGATCTCTTCCCGGGTCATGGGCAGCAGACTGGTGCCGTGCTGGGCTACATTGCTGTAATAGAAGGCAGGAGAGCAGCTAAGCAGCGTGGGACGGGCCTTTAAAAGCTCAAACAGAGCCATATCGCCTTCACTGGGTTCATAAGCACTGCTCAGATAGCTTTCATCATTGACTTCAGCGCCGGTGGGGAAGTCATCCAGACGGCCGCAGATCTTATAGGCACCGATGATGGAGGCATGATCGCCCCGGCGTTCCGGTGTGGAGACAGGATGAGGCTCACGGAAAGCTTCAAAATTAAAGGGTTCCATGGCGCCGTGGGCCTGCAGGAAAGCCATCATATCCAGATAGAACAGCGGCACCTTATGTTCGTCAAAGAACTGGGTGATCATGGGCAGCAGGAACTGGCTGGTGGGCTGATGGCCGGGGATCCAGATCTGCCGGCGGAAGCCCTGGTTCAGCAGTGACTCGGCGATGGCCGTACAGTAATTGAAGCCGTCGGTCATGCTCATGTGCACGGTGCCCCGGCCTACCTGGGTAGCACCCGGATGGAAATAGACCAGATTCGGCAGCACCAGGCCGTCTACCTGCTCGGCGATCAGCCGGGCGTAGGCTTCAGCCCAGACATATTAGCAGTCCAGGGGGTACATGCCATGGGTCTCGGCTACGCCGACGGGGATAATGATGATATCACTTCGTTTCAGATACTTCTCGACCTCTCCGTTTGTCATGGAGGGGAGGCAGCGGGTACGCATTTTCTCGCTCATAAATACATCTCCTTATGAATAGTTTGGGACAACCACCCAAATGATAAGAATAGTATAGCAATTTACAGGGAGGATCCTCAAGAGTTCAGCGTATGAAAGAAAACCTGTTTTCCGTAAAGACATTGGACTGTAGTCCAATTCATTTGGGCTAAAGTGGGAAAACGAGATTGACAAGGATCGTGAAACAGAGGTAAAATGAAGAAAATATAAAAGAAAGAAGATATCTGATGCAATATGATCTGTTAGTTCACAATCTTCAGGAGTATGGAGGAAAGGCCTGCGCTTACACCGGAGAACCCATCCGGGTCCAGGGAGCCCAGCTGATGGGCAGCCAGTACATCATAGAAGGCCATACGTACTATAACCGGGATTTTTTATTTGTGGGATATACATCGGAGCTGCCGGCCGATCCCGGGGAAGCCCCCCACGATGCGGTCTGTATTGAGGACGTCCCGGTACCAAAGTCTTATATCAGCAGTTCTGAGATCAATCTGATCCTGGCCTCAGCTGACGCGGATCTGCTTCAGCTCTATCAGAGTATCGTGTTCAATCTGGCCGACGATACCCGGATCCTGAACCATGGCCTGTTCTTTTCTGAACTGGACAGCAGTGCTCTCACTCCGGCCGGACTGATGGATCTGGCCTATGAGCGGCTGCATAATCCTGTGCTTCTGGTGAGCCCCAGCTACAGGATCATCGCCCACTCCCGCAGCGGGCCTTCGGTCAGCGGGGTGGAACGCCAGGCTATACGGGCCGGGCGGTTCAGCCGTGAACAGATGCAGGAAGCCATGGAAAATGAACTATATCAACTCTATGAAGCAAAAGGGGTCGCTGACTTTAGTGATCAATTCCCGCCCGGAAGGAGATGGTGTGTCCTGCCGGTGATGGTCCACGGATTTGTGATCGCCTATTTGATGGTGACCAACAGCGAGACGATCCTGTTCAATTCTGATTTTTTCTTCATCAGTAAGCTTCGGGATCTGCTGGCGGAAATGATGGAACGGGATTCCGGCCTGTACAGTGATGAAGGCCTTATGCATGCGGCGCTTTTTGAGGATCTCATAGACGGTAAGCATCAGAGGCGGGAAGAACTAAATGAACGGATCCGTTTTCTTCACTGGAAGCAGAGTGATGCCATGTATCTTTTGTGGGCAGAATACCATGGCAGCGGCGGTGAAGATGCCGCGAAAGCGCTGAGGGAACTGTTTCCTGACTGCCGTTATCTGGTCCGGGGAGAGGAACTGGTATGGCTTCTCCACTTACCGGAGATGGAATATGGGGAAAACATGGCTGCACTGGAGCAGCTGCTGGAACAGAAAAATCTTAAGGGGGCCTTGAGCGGCCGGTTTTCAGATTATGAACAGATGCAGGGACGCTATGACCAGGCTAAGCATGTAAGAGCAGTGGCCCGGCAGCTGAACCATGAAAGAGCCTTGCTGACGTATGATCGTTATGCCGGCTTTTTCCTGGCGGAGGCAGCCTGTCATTCTCTGGACCTGAAGATATTTATCCCTGACGGGTTCCGGAAACTGGCAGCCTATGACGAG
>CACZSO010000060.1 GCA_902783795.1 uncultured Eubacteriales bacterium | reverse complement strand
TGGACCACCGGCTCTATCACATACAGGCCTTCTATTTCACATTGTGTTACGCTGATCTGTCCCATGATCAGTTCCTCCAGTAATACTTATTCGTGGTTAATTTGCGGATCCATGCCTGAGGGAGTTTTTTATAATGCTTCCCCAGCTGATATCCTGTATACTTCATCCCGCTCATATAGATGAGCCGGAATACTTGCAAGGGTCTATGTATCCTGATCAGATGCTTCGCCGTCTCCTTGACCATGGAAGCTCCTTCTTTCGATGATGAGACCGATAAGAAGACTTCCGGGTGGTCCGCCTGGGAAACACCCATATCGAAATTCCGGCGAAGCTGCTGCCAGCCGGTATAGTTATGGGAATGGATCACTTTTGCATCGGCGCAGTAAGCGACCCGGTACCCGGATGTGATGGCTTTATGGGCAAAGATCATATCCTCGTTGAAGATAGTCTTCGTGATAAACCCGCCCAGTGCCAGGTATCTTTCCCTGTCGTACATGGCGCAGACATCCGAGCAGAAATAAGTCTTGATCCCCAGCCTTTCTGTATCCTTCTCTTCCTTCACACAGGATTCTTCCGGATAATTGAATATCCTGGTGAACTTTTCGATCTCCGAAGCATCTGAAGCAGCCAGCTGCCTTCCGTAAGCCACAGCTGTCTTTTCGTCCTCAAAGGCTTTTACCAGATGCTCCACCAGGAATTCATCAGCGGGAACTGCATCCTGGGTCAGGAAAAGGACCAGGTCCGCTGATGAAAGCCGCAGCGCCTTATCCCGGGTGCCTCCATGATCAAATTCCTCCGGCCTGACAGGATAGACTTCACAGTTTCTGACATCAGGAAATACAGGCAGAGTCTCTTCTTCCGGCAATGTATGCATAATGATCATACGTCCGTAAGGATAGCTCTGCCTGGATAATCCTGCCAACAGCTCAGGAAACCCAGCCGGTATCTTATAAGTCGGTATGATGATATCAACCGTCTTTTTTATCATTTTTCACCTAAACCAGCTTCAATGGCAGCCGATACAGCGGCGAGTGCCTCCTCTTCATCCGGGCCGTCACAGACCAGGGTGATCTCATCCCCGTATCTGATCTGGGCACCCAGAACAGAAAGAACAGATTTCGCGTTACCGGACAATGTTCCTTTCTTAAAAGTTACACTGCTTTTGAAGTTCATGGCTTCTCTGGTAAGCACGCCTGCCGGACGTACAGCGAGACCGGTAGGATTTAACACAGTGATCTTTTTCTCTACCATAATACACCTCTCTTTATTCGCCAGTCTTCCCTTTTAATGTCCCGGGGAAGACAGATATAATACATGAACAGAACTTACTCAAGCCTTCTTACGGTCCTTATGGTGCATCCTCTTCCATCTGAAGACTGGGTTCTACGGACTCGGATTCTGGTTCCGAAACAGATTCATCAGACTCAGACTCTGAGGTTTCCTCAGGAACAGTCGTAGGTTCCGTATCAGATTCATCCAGAGAACTTTCCGCTGAGTCCGTAGGCTCTGTAGCTGCTGTAGTATCATCCTCCTCTTCCGATGACGTCGTAGGCTCTGTGGTCTCTTCCGGGGTAGTGGCTTCTGTCTCTTCTATGACATCCACATAGGTGAACAATGAATCACCATTTTCCAGCGTATATCCCGCCAGTTCCACAAAATCTACTTTCACCCGGTAACGTCCGCCTGAAAGCCCCGCCACATCAATGGAAGGTTCAAGAGAAGCTACATTCAGCACTTCCAGGTCTTCATCAAAGCCTTTGACTCTGAGGAGCAGTGTGCTGGACGAAAGCTCGTAAGTACAATTTTCTTTCTGATTCTTGATGTGGATATCTGTTGACGGGATCTGGATCACCTTTGTCTCCAGTTTTTCCACATAGATCATTACTTCGATGGAGGGGTCATCGCCGGCAAATTCTACACCGTCAGGCATGTAGTTCCTGATATCCAGAAGGAAAGAAGTATTTTCTGTAATACCTGAAATATCGATGGCATCCGCCGGAATGGTAATATCGGAAAGATCCGCCAATGTACTCTTAAGTCCCAGAACAGTCACTTTATCCGGGATAATGGAGCTGGACAGATACCGGATACCGTATGCCGGTTCGCCGGTCACACCTTCTAGCCGGATGGAAGCCGTGGTGATCCGTTTCACTACAGCGGAAAGTACTGTCTTATCCTGGCTCATGATCAGATTCTCATTCACGATGACCCGGTCATTCGCATCATACAGCGCCAGCGTGATCTCCTTCGTAATATTACCGCCGCCCTCCTGTGAAAGTTCCTGCAGGTCCACCCGGGCCCGTACAGAAGCAAGACTGCTGAACTGTGACAGAGGACCGGATACCGTAATGGTAGAAGGTTCAAAGCTCACAGAAGGATCCAGGAGCAGGCCTTCCGGCAAGTCATTTTCAAGCATGGGCTGTATCGTAAAAGTCTTTGTTATGTAATTATCCATGGACACGACCACCGAAGGATCGTTTTTCGGATAGGACCAGTCTGTGACATAATTCCGTCCGCTGACCTGCGTCACGGAAATATAGACCCGCTGGCTGGAAAGATCACCGCCGCTATGGTTCATCAGATCTGCCGTACAGGTAAACATGGAAGCTGATATCTTACTTGCATCACTTTGATGGTAGCTTACGGTAATACTGATGGTGGACGGAGCACTGATCACCTTCAGCTCCTCTTCTTTCAGCAGTTTATCCTCGAACTGATAAATGATAGGAACAGGCACGGGTCTCGAAACTATGGGGTCATTCGCATTAGAAAGCATGGCCCAGATCAGAATACCCGCCAGCAATGCCACGATCTTCAGCACGGTATTATTCGTCAGCAATGTCATGAATCCTTTTTTCTCGGAAGGAGTTACATTATCTTTCATTTTTACGCCTCTCCTTCCAGGATCTGAATAATCCCGTCAATGAAAGGGAACTATCCTTCTCCTCTTCTTTGCTGAACCGGACATCCGAGAGTGTTTCCCGGATCTGGTCTGCTGTCACATCGTGCTGCAGTTTTCCATCCATGGCAATGGATAACGCGCCGGTCTCTTCTGATGCGATCAGGACCACGGCATCTGTAGCCTCAGAAAGCCCCAGGCCGGCACGATGCCGGGTGCCCAGCTGCTTGCTGATATTAGTCGACTGGGATAAAGGCAGGTAGCAGGTGGCTGCTACGATCCGGTTATCCCTGATGATGACCGCACCATCATGAAGCGGTGTATTATGTTCGAAGATCTGCTCCAGAAGCGCTGTGGAAATAGTGGCATCGATCCGAATGCCGGTATTGATATACTCTTCCAGGTCAATGGACCTTTCCACCACGATCAGGGCGCCGACTTTATCCAGACCCAGCTGGCTGATGGCGCGGACGATGGAGTCGATGGACTGGGAATTAAGTCCGGTGCTTTCCACGCCGCCCAGAAGCGAGCTGAATACTTTTCTTTCACCCAGCCGTTCCAACGCTTTTCTCAGCTCCGGCTGGAAAATGACGATGGCGGCAATGACAATAGAACCTACCGAAGTCTCAAACAGGTAGGCCACATTATTCAGTCCCAGGAATTTAGCGACCAGATAAAAGCCGACCAGGACCAGCACGCCTTTTAAAAGGGTCCAGGCCTTTGTCCGCTTGATCCAGATTATGATGTAATAGCTAAGCACCGTAAAGAGCAATATCTCGATCACTCCCGGCACCGACAAAGTCAGGTTCAGGGAGCCGATCTTGATATTAGTCTCCGGAAGCTTAAGCAGGTTGTTCAGCACGCGGTCCCCTCCTTATGGAGTATCGTCAGGCCGGACAAAGACCCCTGTATCAGTAAAGGTCTTTTCCAGCTCTTCATCTTCGTCACGAATGGTCTCCACCGTCTTTTTAGCGGCAGAAACCGTCATTTTCGGAACAGCTTTCACATAGTAATAATACTCATCATCCTCGAACTCCACCTGTTCCGTATGGCGGTAGTCCATATTGATCACCAATATGATGATCACGGCGGATAAAAGTACATTGACGGCAAAACCGGTTAAAAGCGGCAGGAGGCTGATCTCCACATTCATCAGAAGATCCCCGATGATCATGATCAGAAGATACAGGAAGTCTCCTGCGATCATGGCCGTCAGGTGGGCATAGCTGATCCGCTGTTTTTTAATGGCGCTGATCAGGAAAGCAGCTGCTGCAACGGAAAGCAATGTAAGAAGAAACTTTTCACTGCTGAGAAATCCACTTAGCAGCTGGTTGATCCTGCCTGCCATCCCCAGACTTGAAGAGGAAGACAGAAGCAGCACATCCTTTTTCACAATGACGATCAGGCCATACAATACCACACCGAAAACCAGGGGAATGATCTCTATGGGATTGATCAGAAGCGCCGCCGGCAGCATGGCATGAGGCACTCGTAAAAGACACATGAGGCAGCTGATGGCCATGAGCCAGTTCTTTCCCGAGCGGAATACGAAATACATGAGCATCATCATAGTCATGAGCATCAATGTAACCCCTGTCACTTCCAGAGAAACAGAGGCAAATTCTGCCAGGATCAGCAGACACATGATAATGGTAATGCCGGACACCGGCAGGAAGGCTGATATAAAGGCCAGTACTAAAGCAATGACCGGTTTCGTCAGCCGGGTGTTATAACCGGTGTGGTAAAAAACCGTCAGGTATAAGAACAACGCAAACAGGAACCGGACCAGCCCGTTCAGATATCTGTCATATTTTTCATAAAAGGACTTAAAGGCATCTTTTGCCTGTAATATCCTGTTCACGATCCTCTCCCGTTACTTTATCTCGTCCAACGTCCGCTTCGCGTTCTCATAGTCTCTTAAGTCATTCAGGATATCCAGATATTCTGTGATCTCCTGCCGTGCCTTCACATGCTTTTCTCCATAGTATTTATGGGCAATGATGAAGTAAATGATCAGGATGACCACATAAAGCAGGATGACTCCCAAAGCGATAGCCGCCATCTGTGTAACATTCAAAAGCAGTTCTTCCCTGGCCATCAGGACCATGAAGAGGACGGAAACCACCAGAAGCGCATAAGCCACCGTCACCGACAGAAGAACGATCAGCATATGAAGCAGGATATAGTCCTTTCTGCGGTAAGTCACGATGTCGATGGCGTCGTTTTTGTGATTCTTTTCAAAAACGGCGGCCTCTGTCATGTAATAGACCCGGGTCATGTCGATCATATATTTAACTCCCTGTCCGCCCTGAAATCCAAGTCCCCCGAATATATAGTATACACAGGTATTTATATACTACCACATATTCTCTGTGAAAACAAGTAAAACAAAAAAAGTGCATGAGGAAAAGTGGCTGGAAATCATGGCTGCTGCCGGCTCTTTTTTGTAAAAAAACATGTGGATCCTGTAAGCCGGACAGACCCCGGCTGTCTTATACAAAAACCTGTCTGAACGGACATCAGCAGCCATTCAGGCAGGCAGAACTTTGCTGTTTCCTGTTTGAAAGGCCTGATTTTCACGAGCTGCGAAAAACATCCTTTCTGCACTCAGCGTTTTACATCAGTTTCTGGAACGTTTCCTCAAACCGCTCCAGACTGGCCAGTCGCGGAATGTCCGGCGCACAGACATGGGAATTATTATATATCATACCAAAAAGGCCGCGGGATGTACAGGCATTTCATACTTTTTTCATTTATTGTTCACGGATTTTTCCCGGCAGTCCTATCAGAAGGCTGGGCAGCGTATTATAAAAAAGCCTGCCGGTTCCTGATCTGTAAACCGGCAGGCATAATTGATTTTTCTGTTTTCAGGGAAGCTGCTTCATCCCGGGGATTCAGGCAGCTGCTTCTTCTTTCTTTCTGAAGGTACGCATGACAAGGGCAGTAATTCCAGCCCCGAGTCCCATACCCAGAACACCCGTCAGCGCTAACCAGCCTCCCGTAAAGGAAGAACCGGCGGTCTGCATTTCTTTCACCGGCGCCTGCTTATCGATCTGGAAATACACAAACACACTCTTCGCGCTCTGGTTCCAGTCGTACAGCTTACTGTTCAGGTTGAAGGCCGTTTTGCTTCCGAACATGTGGATGCCCGCCTCGTAGCCCGCCGGGATATTGCTGTTCCCCACGACCACTTTCAGGGAGTCCGCCAGGATCGGCTGCATGACCTCGCTGTTTCTGCAGACATAAAGGGCAAGCCACTGCTGGCCTACGTCACCGTTCAGATCAGCACAGTCACCCAGGACCTTATAATTGTCATCCGATTCCGAACGATTGCAGACTGCTGCTTTGTAATAAGCCGCATGGTTTTCCTTCACCAGCTGCTGACCATTTTCATTATAATAGGTGATGTCAGTTTCATCCACCATGTAATGCGGGATCGGAGAAAACTTCACCTTATAGAAATCCTTCAGGTCCTGATAAGTCATGTAGGCGGAAAAGGCGTAAAGGACCACCACTGCAGCCGCAAAGCCTACGGACATCCACTGGGCCGTATTGCCGGTGGCTGTCATGTTTTTGATCACAGTTTCCTGTTTGTCAATATTCCTTACGAGCTCGTTCTTCGTTTTTATCAGATCTATCTTCTGTGAATAAAACTTGCTTATCTCGTCGTAGGTATTAAGATCCGATTGAAACAGCTGCTCTATGCAGGCCTGCTGTTCTGTCACCATTGATTTTTCGGCCTTCAGATTTCTCAGTATCTTAAATGCCCGCTCAAGCTTTGCAGTATCAAGGGTGGCTTTTTGAACTCCCCAGGTGATCACAGAGCCTATAAATCCCAGAGCCGCAGCACTTGACAGACCATACAGCACGATAGTCTTCGTACTGATCTTATTTCTGTCCGCCAGGTTCTTATCATTTTCCAATGCCTCGGCACGCTTCGCTGCCCATGTCAGCGCCACGCCGCCCTTTTCATAGATCGCCGAGGCCTGCGCCGTTACAGTCGTCGTCCGTAAACTTGTTCAGCGCCTCGCGGACATATTCCGCCCGGGCACGGTTTACATCATCTTCCGATGTGATGTTCTCACGGTACTCGTTGATGGTTGCCTGAAATTTTGTTGATAAAGGGGATCACCTGTGAATCTATACGCTGCTCGATCAGGGCTTCATACTCCCGGACAGAGTAGCCGCCGGCCATGTTCATGACCGCCAGATCCGTGATGGCATCATCCCTGTCTTTTGTGGTCTTATAGCCCAGGATGACCTTTTTATCTCCCTGGGAACCCCAGCTGCCGCCGGCGTCCTGGTTTAAATCGACCACCTTTCCGTTCTCATCCTTCAGGATGGTATACCCTTCAAGGTCCTTCTCTGCCTTATCCCCCATGGCGATCTTTACTTCACTGATATAATCCGGGGCATCCGCCGCCTGGGCAAAAGCCCGGACCGGCCCCTGTACCGTGATGGCAAAGACAAGCAATAAAGCAGAAACTGTTCTGATAAAATGTTTCATGATGGTACCTCTTCTTATTACTTAAAAAACTTCATAAAACTGGTCATAAATAATGAGGCCGATTTTCTCATCTTGTTAGATTATACATAATGAAAGATACAAAAGGGATACACTTTGGCTCCGGAATAAAAAACTCAAAAACTTACATGGATCGGAGATCTTAAATCTCAAATTTCCCGGAAGCATATCGCTCTGGATAAGCAATGCGAAGAAACCGGCTTAATAAAAGAAAACCGGCCTGATGACCGGTCTTCTTCTAACAGAAAAGAGGGGCTGCCGCACTGATTACGGCAACCCCTTCTCATCAGTTATCTTTCTTTATCACACCGGATAAGCACCGTTAGCGGCATCCGCTTCAGCTACATCCACTTTCTGCTGCTGCGCATCACGATACTTAAAGAAGTCCATGGCTACCTGCGGGAACAGGGCGTAGGAAAGGACATCCTCGTCCTGCTGCTTATAGTCTTTAATGGCTTCTTCGTATTCGGGAAGCTGCGGCGGGATCAGGTCTGCCGGACGGCAGGTGATAGGTTCATCATCGCCGATGGCCAGCTTCTGCACTTCAGGATTAAAGGGCTTGATGGTCTTGCCAAAGTCACCATGAAGGATCTTCCTGGTCTCTTTAGTGATCATCTTATAGCGCTCACCCTGCAGCACATTCAGAACAGCCTGAGTACCCACGATCTGGGAAGACGGAGTAACCAGAGGCGGCTCGCCCAGGTCCTGACGGACGCGGGGGATCTCTTCCAGCACTTCATAGTACTTATCTTCCTGATGGGCTTCCTTAAGCTGTGATACCAGATTCGAAAGCATACCGCCGGGCACCTGGTACAGGAGCGTCTTGATATTCACGCCCATGACCTTCGGAGACAGGGTGCCGTTCTCCAGATATTTCTCCTGGATGGGGCGGAAATAATCCGCGATCTCGGCCAGAAGGTTAAGGTCCAGGCCGGTGTCATATTCGGTACCCCGGAAAGTCTCGACCATGACTTCTGTAGCCGGCTGGGAAGTACCCATGGCAAAGGGAGAAATAGCGGTATCGATGATGTCCGCGCCGGCTTCGATGGCCTTCACATAGGACATGGCCGCACAGCCGGAGGTATAGTGAGTATGGATCTGGATGGGAAGGTCAGTGCCTTCACGAAGGGCAGACACCAGGCGGGTGGCTTCATAAGGTACCAGCAGGCCGGCCATATCCTTGATGCAAAGGGAATCTGCACCCATCTCTTCAACCTGTCTAGCGGTCTCTTTCCAGTAATCCAGCGTGTAGGCATCGCCCAGGGTATAGGACAGGGCGATCTGTGTCTCACCTTTTTCCTTCTTCGCTGCATTCACGGCTGTCTGGAGATTCCTCAAGTCATTGAAGCAGTCGAAGATACGGATGATGTCAATGCCGTTGGCGATGGATTTCTGTACGAAATATTCCACCACATCGTCCGAATACTGGTTATAGCCTAAGATGTTCTGTCCTCTGAACAGCATCTGCAGCTTCGTGTTCTTAAAGCCATCACGCAGTTTCCTTAAGCGGATCCAAGGATCTTCCTTTAAGAAGCGCAGGCAGGCATCGAAAGTCGCGCCGCCCCAGCAGTCTACGGAATGGTAGCCCACCTGGTCCAGCTTCGGGACTATGGGCAGCATCTCTTCTGTGGTCATGCGGGTCGCGATCAGGGACTGATGGGCGTCACGCAGGATCGTTTCTGTTATTTTTACGGGTTTCTTTTCCATTTTCACTTAATCCTCCTGTTTTACTTGACGCCGAAAATAGCCATAAAGGTACCGGCCGCCACGGCGGTGCCGATAACACCGGCGACATTCGGTCCCATGGCATGCATGAGCAGGAAGTTCGTCGGATCGGCCTCAGAACCGACCTTCTGGGAAACACGGGCTGCCATCGGCACGGCGGAAACACCGGCGGAGCCGATCAGCGGATTCACCTTGCCGTGGGTCAGCTTGCACATCAGCTTACCGAACAGAACGCCGGCAGCAGTACCAAAGGCAAAGGCGATCATACCCAGAGCCACGATCTTTAAAGTACTAAGCTTCAGGAAAGCTTCTGCGGAGGTGGTAGCACCTACGGAAGTTCCCAGAATAATAACGACAATGTACATCAGGGCATTAGAAGCTGTCTCCTGCAGCTGGCGTACCACGCCGCATTCACGGAACAGGTTGCCCAGCATCAGCATACCCACCAGGGGTGCTGTGGTAGGAAGGATCATACAGACCACGATGGTAACGATGATAGGGAACAGGATCCTCTCCAGCTTGGATACGGGACGCAGCTGTTCCATCTTGATCTTGCGTTCTTTTTCCGTGGTCAGAAGTTTCATAATAGGCGGCTGGATGACCGGGACCAGCGACATATAAGAGTACGCTGCCACGGCGATCGGGCCCATGTAGTCTGACTGGCCGAGTTTGGAAGCCAGGAAAATAGATGTCGGGCCATCGGCGCCGCCGATGATGGAGATAGCGGCTGCAGCTTTATCATTGAAGCCCATCAGGATGGCCATGAAATAAGCTGCGTAGATGCCGAACTGGGCGGCCGCGCCTAAGAGGAAGCTCTTCGGGTTCGCAATGAGCGGCGCAAAGTCAGTCATGGCGCCCACGCCCATGAAGATGATGGACGGCAGGATGCTCCATTCGTCCAGCAGGTAGAAGTAGTGTAAAAGTCCGCCCTCTTTCATGATATCAGGGTAGATGTTGACCAGCAGCATGCCGAAAGAGATAGGAACCAGAAGCA
>CACZSO010000059.1 GCA_902783795.1 uncultured Eubacteriales bacterium | reverse complement strand
TTCATCAGGGGGAAGCCCATGGCTGACATCGTTGTTATGAGAAATATCACCAAACGTTTCGGAACGGAAACGGTCCTGAAACAGATCAATCTGACCATGCAGGCAGGAAAGATCACCGGGATCGTGGGACGGAACGGGTCCGGAAAGACCGTACTCATGAAGTGCCTGTCCGGTTTTCTTATACCGGAAGAAGGCGAAGTCACCGTCTTCGGAAAACGCATTGGGAAAGATGTGGATTTTGCGCCGGATACCGGCATCATCATAGAAACCCCCGGCTTCATCGATACAGAAAGCGGCCGGGCGAATCTTAAATACCTGCAGAAGTTAAGGAAAAATGAACGCTCCATGACACCTGAAGAAGCCATGGAACTCACCGGCCTGGAACCGGCCAATAAAAAAGCAGTAGGCAAGTATTCTCTGGGGATGCGCCAGCGGCTGGGCCTGGCTCAGGCCATCATGGATCGTCCTAAGCTCCTCATTCTGGATGAACCCATGAACGGTCTGGATAATGCCGGGGTGGAGGAAATGCGGAAGCTCTTTTTAGCTCTGAAAGAAGAAGGCACTGCCATACTCATGGCCTCCCACAATCCCCTGGATATAGAAGCGCTGTGCGATGAAGTGTACAGTATGGACCATGGAATTATGAAGAAAGAAAAGTAAGAATGATCTAAAAATACGCAGGAGGCCGCCTTACAGCAGCCTCCTGATTTTCTCTGTGGAATATTATACTTTTTTCCCGGTTTTTTTACTGATTCCCAGCAGGTATGATACATGCATCAGGAAACGCTCCATAAGCCGTCCTGTCAGTGTACAGAAAAGGATAATAAACCAGGGAAGGATCAGAAAAACGATGCCGCCCGTCACCATACTGCTGCTGACCTTGATGCAGATCGTCATATTGACTAATTTCGCGATCATGCCATGGGCAGCATACAGGTAAAAGGAAAAACGCATCCATCGCCTGGGCTCCCCAAAGGGAATCACCCCCAGGAAGAACCATAAAAGTGTTCCGGTTATCAGACGGATCAGCTCGATGGAATACAGGGACGGAGCCAGGATTTCCCAGACGATCAATGCCGTAAATATTAAGCCGGCCGGCAATGCCTTTTCCCACGTGACCGGCTTATCTTCAAAGAATTCCCTTAAGTGCAGTGCCGCATAGCAGCCGGTCAGATACGCCGGGCTGTACTGCAGAAGCAAAAGTCCTGTCCGCATCCAGCCGGGCAATGTTACATTAGACAGGATCAATGCTGCCGCGAATACAGCTCCCAGAATCACAGCCCCGATGGTCCTGTTTTTTAACAGCCGCCAGAATAATGGGGCAAGCAAGGTGTAGATGATCAGGTACTGCAGGAACCAGAACACCGGCTGATATTTACAGTTGAACGCTGCCAAAAGGATCTCTTTAACATTGACCGGAACCGTTGTTCCCGCAAACGCCCCGGCAGTAAACGGCAGGATTCTGAGCAGGATTTCTATAACATAATAGATCAGGTTCCAGAGTACAAAGGGAATGACCAGCGTAAAGATACGGCTCTTCCACTTAGTCAGCAGCTTCTCCGGCCGGTAGCCGCAAAAGAACAGATAACCTGAAAAGAAAAAGAATCCGGGAACAGCGATCTTCGCGAATATATCACAGAGAAGCTCTTCCGCTGCCGCAATATTTATGGCAGTTCCGGTCTGAAACCAGTCCGTATTCCGGCAGTGAACATAAATCACCAGCACACATAATATACTCTTGATCCACGTGATCCGTCGGGAAACAACAGTGCTCATCTTTACTATCTCTTACCGGTCTTCCCGGAAGTAGCTCTGGCCTAAAGCCTGAGGCGGCTGTGTCTCCCGCTTCTCTCTCGCGGAGACCACGATCAGGACGATGATGGTGACCGCATAGGGGATCACCTTGATCAGCTCCTGGCCGGCCATGCCCAGGTTCGTGATGTAGTTGTGCACGATCAGAAGTGCGCCGAACACAAAGGAGCCCAGGATAGCGAAATCTGTCCGCCAGACAGTGAAGATAACCAGCGCGATCGCCAGCCAGCCCTGGTCGCCGAAAGCGTTGTTCGCCCAGATGCCGCCGGAATAATCCATGACGTAGAACAGGCCGCCTAATCCTGCGATCACCGCACCGGTGCAGGTGGCAATGTATTTGTATTTCTCTACCGGGATGCCGGCTGCATCAGCGGTAGCCGGGTTCTCGCCCACTGCCCGCAGGTGCAGGCCTGTCCGGGTCTTTTTCAGCACGAAGGCCGCGGCAAGGGCCAGGATGATAGCCACATAGACTAAAAAGCTGTATCTTAAGAACAGCTGTCCGAACCAGCCCAGCTTGTCGGCGAAAGGCAGGGAGGTCTTGAAGTAACGCGAGGTGGCGCCCAGACTTAAGTAAGGAACATCGGAATTCGTGAGCTTGATCAGCGATCCGCCGAAGAAGTTGCCGATGCCGGTGCCGAAGGTGGTCAGGGCCAGACCGGTCACGTTCTGGTTCGCCCGGAGCGAAACCGTAAAGAAAGAATAAACAAGGCCCATGATAAGCGAGCCCAGAATGGAGCATGTCAGCGGGATCAGAATGGCTAATGCCGGCTTGATATTCTCCGGTCCCACGCCCTGCTCATAGAAGAATCCGCCGATGACGCCGCAGATGCCGCCCACATACATGATGCCGGGAATACCCAGGTTCAGGTGGCCGGATTTTTCCGTGATCGTTTCACCGGTACATCCGAAAAGAAGCGGGATGCCTAAAATGATGGCTCTTTGAATAAACTGGATCATGTTCACGCCTCCTTATGCTTTCCGCGGAAGACCATCCGGTAATTGATGAAGAATTCACAGCCGATGATGAACAGGATGATGATACCGGTCAATATGTCCGAGAAGGATTTATTCAGTCCCAGTGTCGTGGAGATTTCACCGGCGCCGCGGGTCAGGAAAACGATCAGCGCGGAGACGACCACCATGACCACAGGGTCAAATTTCGCGATCCAGGAGACCATGATGGCGGTAAAGCCCTGGCCGCCCACGGTTTCCGAAGCAATGGTGTGGTCCGTTCCGGAAACCAGCAGGAAGCCGGCCACGCCGCAGAGGGCGCCGGAAAGGATCATCGTACGGATGATGACTTTTTTCACATTGATACCGATGTAGCGGGCGGTATTTTCTGATTCGCCTACCACCGAGATCTCATAGCCATGCTTCGAAAAGCGCATGTAAACGGTAATGAAGATCGTGATTCCGACCACGATCAGGATATTGAGCAGGTAGGTCTGCCCGAACAGAGCCGGCAGCCAGCCCGCGTTCGTGGAGCTGTTGATGACGCCGATCTTTCCGGAACCTTTCGGAACCGCCCACAGCTGCGAGAAATAGTCCACGATCTTCATGGCAACATAGTTCATCATCAGGGTGAACAAGGTTTCATTCGTGTTCCATTTAGCCTTGAAGATGGCCGGGATCACACCCCATACAGCGCCTGCCAGAATACTGGAAACGATGATCAGAGGATACAGGATAATGCCCGGCAGATTTCCGCCTAACAGCATACAGGCCGCGGCAGCCATGCCGCCTGCCAGCACCTGGCCTTCAGCGCCGGTATTCCAGAAGCGCATCCGGAAAGCCGGGGTAACTGCCAGAGAAATACATAAAAGAATGGCTGTGCCCTGTAAAAGCATCCAGCGGCGTCTGGTGGTCCCTACCGCGCCGGAGATCAAGGATCCCCAGACTTTCATGGGATTTAATCCGGTCAGAAGCACCGTGATAACTGAACAGAGGATCAGCGCTGCCGCGATGGCGGCCAGACGGATCAGCCAGGATTTCCACCAGCTGATGCTGTCTCTTTTTACGATATGAAACAGCGGCTCTTTCATGACGCGTGTCCTCCCTTCGTCATCAGCAGACCGATCTCTTCCTTCGAGGCGGTCCTTGCATCCACGATGCCGGTCACATGGCCCCGGCCGATGACCAGGATCCGGTCGCTTAAGGCCAGCAGTACATCCAGGTCTTCACCCACAAAGATGACTGCCACCCCGTTTTCTTTCTGCTCATTTAAAAGATGATAGATCATGTAAGAGGAGTTGATGTCCAGCCCTCTGACCGGGTAGGCAGCCATCAGCACCGTGGGGGCTGCGGCTATTTCACGGCCTACCAGGACCTTCTGGACATTACCGCCTGAAAGCCGGCGGACAGGGGTGCGGTTAGAAGGCGTGGCCACTTCCAGGTCACGGATGATCCGGTCAGCCAGGCTTTCCGGCTCTTTCTTCTTAAGGAACACCGAGCGTCCCTGTCTGTAGGAACGCAGCAGCATATTATCGATAATGTCCATGCTGCCCACCAGGCCCATGCCTAAGCGGTCTTCAGGCACAAATGACAGCCGGACACCTAAATCTCTGATTTCTTTGGGCGTCTTATCCCGTAAATTTTCGATCACGCCATCGCCCGGGCGGATGTATTGGATTCCGCCGTACTGGATAGGCTGCAGGCCGGCGATGGTCTCTAAGAGCTCCCGCTGTCCGGAGCCCGATATGCCCGCGATGCCTAGGATTTCACCCGCGTTCGCGACAAAGGAAATATCGTCCAGCACTTTCATGCCTTCGCGGTTCATCACGTTCAAATGGGCCACGATCAGCCGTTCTACGGGATCTTTCGGGTCTGTCCGTTCGATGTTAAGGCTGATCTTCTTTCCGACCATCATTTCGGTCAGCTCATTCTCATTCGTCTCATCCGTCTCAACGGTGCCCACATATTCACCCTTCCGAAGGACCGTGACACGGTCGGAGATCTCCATAACCTCATTCAGCTTATGGGTGATGATGACGATGGCCTTCCCGTCCTCTTTCATGCGGTTCAGAACAGCGAATAATTTGCGGATCTCCTGGGGCGTCAGAACCGCCGTGGGTTCATCCAGCATCAGGATATCCGCGCCGCGGTAAAGCACCTTGATGATTTCTACCGTCTGCTTTTCGGAGACGGACATTTCATAGATCTTCTTGTCCGGATCTATCTCAAAGCCGTACTGGGAGCTGATCTCCCGGACCTTATTCGCCGCAGCCTTAATATCGTACTTGCCATCCTCTTTAAGTCCCAGGACGATGTTTTCTGCAGCGGTGAAAACATCCACCAGCTTAAAATGCTGATGGATCATTCCGATTTTATACTGAAAGGCATCCCTGGGAGAAGTGATTTTTACTTCTTCTCCGTTGACCAGGATCTCTCCTTCATCCGGGAAATAAATACCCGCCACCATATTCATGAGCGTAGTCTTTCCGGACCCGTTTTCTCCTAAGATGGACAGAATCTCGCCGTAATTTACGGTCATATTGATATCGCTGTTGGCTAAGACCGGGCCGAAGCGCTTTGAAATGTGCCGAAGCTCGATAGCAGGGATCGTATTCATGTGTTTTTCTCCGTTAATGGGATACCTTTTAAGCAGTTTTCAAAAAGCCGAAGCTTAAAAAATAAGAAACGCAAGGCGGGATCTGCTGCCCCGCCTTGCTCAAAGGAAGCTAAATAAATTTAGAACGCAACGTTGTTGAAAGCGATGCCGTCGATCTGGATATCGAAGTAGGGAGCTGAACGATATTCAGACTCATGGAAGTAACCATCCTTAACAACCTCGGTGTCCGGTGTGTAGTTCGCATCAGAATCAACGTCAGCCATGTAGCTTAACAGATGGCCGTCAGCGTCGATGGAAGCATTCGCGTTCTCCACATCCTTAACCGTGAACTTGCTGATATCGAATACATGCAGGGTGCCGTCCATCATAGCCTTCTTAGCTTCTTCGATCTTCTCGGCGGTGCCAGAAGCCGCATTGCCGCTTAAGTCTAACAGCTGGACAGAATCGGTAGCCAATGTTCCGGTGTAATCGGTGTCAATAGCCTTGCCGTTCTTCACGCAGTCAATGATGTACTCGAAGTAGGGCTGCCAGTTGATCTTGGAAGAAACGATGTAGGTGTTGGGGCCAGCCTTTTCGGTAGAGCCGTTGTAGGAAATGTTCGGAACACCAGCTTCTTCACAGGCTTCCGGAGCACCCAGGGAATCCGCATGACCGGAAACCAGGACACAGCCGTTGGAGATCAGGGTCTGGGCAGCTTCTTTTTCCTTCTGGTAATCATACCAGGAACCGGTGAACTGTACCTGCATCTTAGCATCTGCGCAGACAGAGGCCGCGCCTAAGTAGAAGGAGGTCAGACCGGAAACAACTTCTGCATAAGTGAAAGCGCCTACATAGCCGATGAGGGCCTTGTCAGCGGTGATCTTTCCGCTCTCGATCATCTCGTTGAGCTTCATGCCTGCAGCAATACCTGCCAGGTAACGGCCTTCGTAGATGGAAGCGAATGCATTGTGGAAGTTGGCAAGACCTTCGGTATGAGCCTGTGTGCCGGTGGCATGGCAGAACTCAACGTCGGGGTACTTCTTGGCGCCTTCCTTCAGATAATCTTCATGGCCGAAAGAGTCGGCAAAGATGACGTTGCAGCCCTGATCGATCAGGTCTTCTGCAGCTGTCAGACATTCAGCAGATTCCGGAATACCGGTCTTGATGAAATAATCTTCATTCTCTTTCAGGCCGGCAGCTTCGCAGGCAGCCTTTGCAGCATTGATGAAGTTTAAGTCATAAGTGGAGTTCTCATCATGGAGCATGATGAAGCCCATCTTAACAGCCTTTCCTTCAGCAGGCTTGCTTTCTTCTTTGCTGGCTTCAGTGCTCTGTTCGGGAGCCTTGGTGTCTTCCTTGGAAGCTTCCTCGGTCTTGCTTTCCTTAGAATCAGCTGACGGATTCTGAGAACCGCCGCAGGCTGTCAGCATGCTGACTGCCAGCACCAGGACCATAAGCATAGCAATAAGTTTCTTCATAATTCCCTCCCCATAAAATATGGTTAATCTATATCTTACTGCCTGTGGCAGATAAGATCTCAATGTTCAAAGACGATGCCGTCTTCTGACATCTCTTTGATCTTTGCCAGGGATTCGACCCTGACGCCGGTGCTCCGCACCGCTTCGCCGCCGGGCTGGTAAGCCTTTTCAATGGCGATGCCGCAGCCGGTGACGGTGGCTCCTGCCTGATGCACGATATCGATGAGCCCCAGCAGTGCTTTTCCGTTTGCCAGGAAATCATCGATGATCAGGACTTTATCCTCCGGTGAAAGAAACTGTTTAGACACCCGGATCGTATATTCTCTGTTGTGTGTATAGGAGAATACCTTCGAGCTGTAGACATCACCGTCGATATTCGATGTCTGGGCCTTTTTTGCGAAAAGGACAGGCACATCGAACACCTCTCCTGCCAGGGCTGCCATACCGATGCCGGAAGCCTCGATGGTCAGGATCTTTGTCACTTCTTCACCCTCGTACAGGCGTTTCCATTCTTCAGCCATGGCCCTGTAAAGGCGGATGTCCATCAGATGATTCAGGAACATATCTACTTTCAGGATATCGCCGGATTTGACTACACCCTCATTAAGGATCCTATCTTCCAGAAGCTTCATGTAAGACCTCCGATAAATAAAAAAGCATGCCCTGAAACTTAAGAAGAGCCGGGCCTGATGCCATACTATTATGCAAAATAACCGAAACCAGAAATGACGCGTATAGAATAGCTAAAAAAAGTACAAAAAACAAGTCACAATAATTGTGAAAGTTTTACGAAAATACTGGAAATGTTTGTGCAAAAAGACACCGGGGCGAAGGCTGTTCTCAAGCCCCGCCCCGACATCTCTGTAAAGTCTGTCAGAATTTCAGGTTTTTCAAAAGATCCCCCAGAGAAGTGGTGGCCTGAGAGTTATCTGAATACTCTCTGGGTCCGTCCTCTTC
>CACZSO010000058.1 GCA_902783795.1 uncultured Eubacteriales bacterium | reverse complement strand
TACATCCAGTCCGCAGGACAATGTGACCTCCTTCGGCAGTGATACGGTAAATACCGGATCCGCAAAAGATACCACAGGATAAAGTGCTGGGTCATGGATACTGTGCTTCCTGCCCCGGGAATCCGTGAGTACCGCTACATCAGTGACTTCAGAACCGGTACCGGCTGTCGTACCCACGACCATGACAGGCAATGGTTTCGACGCCCATTCTTTATCATAAAAAGCCGCTTCGTCCAGGTTCGGATTCGCAGCAAATACACTGACAGCCTTGGCCGCATCCATGGGCGACCCGCCGCCTATTCCTATAATAAATCCGGCTTCCATCTCATTTGCCTTTATTCCTGCCAGACGGCAGGTCTCAAGCAGCGGATTTTCCCGGATACTGTTGTCTGTCTGATAGGTGATCCCCAGCTGGTCCAGTACTCCCTGTACAGCGGCAAGTGCCCCGCTTTTCTTTGCTGAGAACAGACCTGTTACGATATAACAGCTTTTTCCTAAGCCCCGGATATCTTCTTTGTTAAGTTCCAGGCAGTCTTTACCGGCATGCAGCCTGACCGGCATATAGGTGTTGATCATAATGCATGTCCCCCTCTTTTTAAGCCGTATAGAATTTTCATACGGCTCGCAGATCATTCGTGTTTTTCTTTAGGACTCAGCCCGGCCTTATCCAAAACAGATAAAAGCCGGGCCATAAGGTCATTTTCTGTAAGATCAGCAAACGTAGCCGGTCTCTTTCATGTTGTGATATGCACCCGTCAATGTTTCGAACTGATTCATGTGATACATGAAATCCTGCTCGACGATCGCATAATCCAGACCCATCTCAGAAGCTTTCTTAAGAACAGCTCTAAGAGGAAGAAGTCCGGTACCGGGTGTGGTGAAACGCGGCATAGATACCTGAGCCTTAGACTCATCGACTTCCTGGCCGGGTCTTGTGGGATGTGCCACATTAGAGTATGTGAAATCTTTCACATGGAGGGCTTTCAGCTTATCGCCCAGATCTTCCATGACCTGCAGCGGATCATAGTGGCCATATAATGCCCAGCCCACATCCAGCTCGAACTTCAGATACTCAGAATTTTCCATCATGAGGTAGAATGCCGGAAGTCCTTTATAGAAATGCAGGAATTCAGCATCATGGTTATGGAAAGTAGTGACGATACCTTCCTTCTGTAGCTCTTTGGCAATAGCGTTCAGCTGCTCGATCTCCTTCATGACTTCGTCATAGCCGGGTTTGTCTTCTCTCTGGCCGAAACGATAGCCGCCTACACAGCCCATGAAAGTTGCCGCACGGTTGACACCCAGAAGATGAGCTGTCTCAGCAACTTCTTTAACATTGACATTGTCCAGCCCGCCGAAGCCAAGTCCTACAGACAGGGGCTCCATACCGAATGCCTTGACACGTGCAAGATTTTCTTTTGCATCGCCATTCCTGGTCAGCATATTGCCGCCTTCAAAGCCTGAATAGCCAATGCCGGCATAAGCTTCAAGAGCTTTGTAGAAATCCTCGGGATCACCGCCGAAAGGCGTAAATCCGATAAAACCAGCTTTTAACATGTTCATTGAACACCTCCTTATATTATAGTGTATATTCTACCATGTTTTTGTATGGGTATCAAGCAAAGAAATACGCTAAACAGTATGACGAAAGAAATGATTTTCACTTTTTTCACAGGCTTCCGCGTTTTTTGTCTCCTGCTTAGCTTTCTGACTCGATTTTACCTTCTCCCTATCCTTCTGTTGATTTGCTTAAGGTTCTTTTCCATTTTGCTGTAGACGAAAAGGAAAAAGAGGGGTATACTGTTATTAGATTTTATTCATAAGGAGGGATTATTATGGATTGGAATTCTATTGTGTCATCGATCGTCAGCTGGTGCACTTCTTCTGGCATTAAACTTCTCATTGCCATCGTTGTCATGATCATCGCTTTTAAGCTGATCAACCGGCTGGGTAAGATGTTAGAGCGCCGGAATGATAAAAAGCATGTGCTGGATAAAACTGTGGCTAAAGCTCTTATCAGCGCCGGCCTCATTCTCGCGAAAGCCCTGGTGGTGATCTGCCTCATCAGTTATGTGGGCATCAATACATCAGGCATTACCGCCCTGATCGCTTCTTTAGGCGTAGCCGGAGGCCTGGCCGTCAACGGAGCCCTGGGAAATATTGCCGGCGGTATCCTGCTGTTAGTCACAAAGCCCTTTAAGGTCGATGATTTCGTGGAGATCGATGGTACCATGGGTACAGTCGAAGCCATCAATGTCACGGCTACCAAGATCCGTACAAATGACAATATCGTGGTCATCATTCCCAATGGCACCGCTTCTTCTGCCACGGTAAAGAACTACTCTGAAAAAGAACTTCGCCGTGTGGACCATATCTTCCGCGTCAGCTACGCCACAGATATTGAGAAAGCGAAAAAAGTGGTGGAAATGGTACTGGAGTATAATGAGAAAGTGCTGAAAGATCCTGCCTGGCAGGTACGCATCATCGGCCACAGCGAAAACGGCATGGAAATGGTCTGCCGCGCCTGGGTGAACAGCGCTGACTACTGGGATGTGTATTTTGATCTGTTAGAGCAAGTCAAGCTGGCCTTTGACGAGAATCACATCGAGATCCCTTACGGACAGCTGGATGTACATGTAAAGCAAGAGTAATATTTCACCATACAAAAATGAGGGGAGCCTGTGCCGGTGCACAGGCTCCCTTTGCCGGTTATAAACGCCGGGCTTTTTAAGGCCCGGCGTCATAGTTTAGATCAGATGGTGGGATAGGCACCAGGTACATTGTCCGGATTATCGAAGCGTTCACAGCAAGGATCCTCTTCCTCTGCTTTCTCCTCTTCCGGAGCTGCATTAGTGACATTGCCCAGTCCGGTCATTTCTGAAAACAGTACACTGTTCTTCGATACATTGACGGCGTCTGTGGGAACGATGATCTTCGCTGCCCGGCCATCAGCCATCTTGACCAAAGATTCGAAACGTTTCAGTTCCAGTACTTCCTGAGTCACAGCGGCTTCTTTCAATGCTTTCAGACCATCAGCTTCTGCCTGTTTCGCTAACAGCAGGGCTTTTGCTTCACCTTCTGCCCTGGCGATCCGGGCATCTCTTTCACCTTCTGCCGCCAGGATCATGGCTTCCTTATCACCCTGTGCCCTGGTAATGACAGCCTGTTTGTGGCCTTCCGCCTCCAGGACGGTCTGTCTTCTGTCACGCTCAGCTCTCATTTCCTGCTCCATGGCGCGGCGGATCTCTTCAGGAGGCATGATGTTCTTCACTTCCACACGGCTGACTTTGATGCCCCAGCGGTCAGTCGCCTCATCCAGGATCATGGTCAGTTTCCCGTTGATGGTGTCACGGGATGTCAATGTTTCGTCCAGGGTCAGCTCACCGACGATGTTACGAAGGGTGGTGGCTGAGAGGTTGCCTAAAGCGAATACCGGGTCTACGGCGCCATAGGCGAACAGTTCCGAATCAAAGATGTGGAAATATACGATGGAGTCGATCTGCATCGTAACATTATCCTTTGTGATCACGGGCTGCGGCGGAGTGTCCAGCACCTGCTCTTTGACAGTCACCTGTTTTTTGATCTTGTCAAGGATGGGAAGTTTCACATGAAGACCTGCTTTCCAGGTCTCGTGGTATTTGCCCAGACGCTCGACTACATACTCTGTGGCCTGGGGTACGACCCGGATGTTGGTAAGGATCAGTCCCAGTACGATCAGGATAATAATCCCGGGAATTACATATTCCATACAATTGCCTCCTTCTTATGCTGCTTTCTCGCAGCTGATTCAGTAAATATAATTTCTTAAGCCGTTTTTCCTCCGGCTATAAGCATATGATACACGGACAATCAGGATAAGTAAACCACTTATATAGCGAAATATCAGTGTTTATTTCTGCTGCAAAGCTGAAACCTGTGCTTTTTGTGTTTCTTTTCAGCGAATTACAGCCAGATCTGCCGGTTACTGCACCGCCGGATATTCTCTTAACAACGGCAGCAGGGTCTTCAGGTCTTCTACTCTCACACCGGCAGCCTCATGCCCTTCCCCGTCAAAATACAGGGTATAGAAATCCTTCTGATCAAAGGTCTGTAAAGAGAAAGCAGCACCTTCATAGGCCGGATCCCCCGTCAGGATGAAGGATGCAAAGATCCGGCTGAGTGTCTCTGCTTTCTGAAGATCTTCTTCTGCCACGTTCTCCCAGCGTCTTGCTACGATATCGTTCTCTGACCCATGATACGCCCGTTTGCCGTTTTTCTTATCGATGCTCCAGTCGATGTAGAACATATAAGTCTTCGTCTGCTTCGCGGCCGCCAAGGCAAACATGACAGCGCCGGTCCTTAAATAAAGATCATTTTTAAGATCCATGGCTGCGGTAAAATCATCTCTTCCATACAGGCTGTTATGAGACATGAATTCAGCGATCACTTCCTTTGCATGGTCCTTATTCCAGCCCCTGTCTGAAAGTTTGCCCCAGTTCTGTTCGATGGTAAAGGCCAGGGCTTTTTCTGCCCCGTCTTCCTGATCTTTAAAACGTTCATACTGGGCATCATATTCACCCGAATTATTGCCGAACATCAGGATCTTATCCTTCAGACCGTCCTGCGCCATCTTCGAAAAACTATCCTCAAACAATACCACATCATCGATGACAGGGCTGAAGAGTTTATTTTCCATCTGGAAACGGTCCAAAGCCCCTGTCATGGCGTCCTTCATGATCTGTGAGGCTGCTGCATTCAGTTTCTCTAAAGGACATGTCAAGGCATCATCCAACGTCCGAATATCAAGCTTTTCAAAGATGGCCTGCGCGACTTTTTGTGCTGTTTCCCTCGTCTGCAGACTGATATCGCAGGCAAAGGAGGCCTGGCATAAAGCCTTTTTATAATAAGGCTGGGCTTCCGGCATCATGAGAAGGCAGGTCGTGTTATTCGAACCGGAAGAATGACCTCCGATGGTCACATCTTCTGGGTCACCGCCGAAGAAGGCAATGTTTTCATGGATCCACTGAAGACAGGTCAGAAGATCCAGCCTGGTCAGGTTATTTGAATAACGGTAAAGGGCTTCTTTTTCTTCGTATCCTTTCAGGAGGGAAAGATCCAGGCTGCCCCAGATATTCCCCCGGTGGTTCGATGTCACGACGATGATGTCCGGGTTTTCTTTAACGAAATTCTCATAATGATGCCGTGACATTTCACCGCCCATCTGGGCGCTTCCGAACTGCCACATATAGACTTTTTTCTTAGGATTCAGGTTCTCCGGGTCCAGATAGATAGCCAGCGTCAGGCATCCCGGATCTCCGAAAACTGAAGAAGGACCATAAGTATCCGCCTCAAAAAATGCATCGCTGTCCGGGACGATCTCTGCCTTCTCCCAACGTTTGAATGTTGCGAACCGGATGCCCCGGAAAGAAACAGTCCCGTTTTTTTCCGGAACACCTCTGTAGCAGCCGGTCCTGGCTTTTACTGTCATGCTGCCTTCTGTCATATCTGCCTCCTGCTTAAGTGTCTGTCTATACCAGACAGGGCTATCACCTGCTGTTCCTAGACCCAGCATGAAAGCCCTGTCTGATAATACTTTTTTTATGCCTCTTCCGGCGGGATCAGATCATGCCGAATGGGCAGCCATTCTTTTAAGGCTTTCCGAAGTGTCAGGTCCCAGAAATCCCACTCATGGCCATAGCCGGGTACTTCTTCCTGGTAGACTTCATAACCGGTCTCTGCCAGAAAATCAGCGGATTCTTTATGGGCCTGGGCTACAAAATCCTTATCTCCCCAAGTCATGAAGAATTTCGGCAGGAGCTTTCCTGCTTCAACGTTTTCCCTGGCGATCCGGATATTTTCTTCGATCTCATCAGGTTTATGCGGAGGCATCGGCATGCCGGTATTCATACGGCGTCCTCCGGAAAGTCTGGGATCACGCCAGAAGGCACCCACCGACATAGCTAAGACAGCCGCATAGTTCTCCGGATACCTGACCGCGATCTTCTGGGCACCATTGGAACCCATGGACAGACCGCCGATGAAATTATCCTCCCGTTTATCTGAGAAGGGGAAGATCTCCCGAAGGTATTCCGGCAGTTCCTCTGCTATATAGGTCATCATCTTCATGGGACAGCCGTCAATATCGTCATAATTCATGTTGTACCCTGAGGGCATGACCACAGCGATCTTGTTTTCATCCGCATAACGGGCGATGTTGGAGAAGGTCAGATAATCTGCTGAATCTCCGGAGCCGCCGTGCAAAAGCCACAGCACCTGGTATTTTGTCCCTGCCGGGATGTACATATCTGCCTGTTTTCCGCTCATAACGTCCGCAAAACTATAGAAGGGAAGGCAGATGGTGACGTCTGTCTGAAAGCCCAAGGCCCGGGACATATAATTCATTCTGATCGTAGCCATTATTCTTCCTCCTCCGGATAGATAGCGGCATGCCGGATGGGCAGCCATTCTTTCAGGGCTTTTCTTAAGCTCAGATCCCAGAAATCCCACTCATGACGGTAGCCAGGCACTTCTTCATAGAAATAGGGAAGGCCCATTTTATCATAGAAATCCAGCGCCAGCTTTACATCCGTCTTCAAGAAATCATCCCCGCCGCAGGTAAACCAGAATTTTGGCAGGGTATCCATTCTGTTCTTGAGGATGTCATACATCGGCACCGCCATGGTGATGTCCTTCTTCGGCTCTTCCGGGACTTCATAAGAAGAAACATCTTCTCCGTTGATCACCTTCTTCAGGAATTCTTTAGCCCAGGCATCTTCTGCCCGATGCAGCCGCATCCCACCGCCAGACATGATCAGTGCAGCGGCATACAGTTCCGGATGAAGGACTGCACACTTCATAGCCCCGCCGGAACCCATGGAAAGGCCTGCGATAAAATTATCTTCTCTCTTGTCAGAGAAGGGGAAAATGGAACGGCACAGTTTCACCAGTTCTTCTGTCACGAAACTGAAGTAATTACCGCCATTCGGCAGATATCCGTCACAATAGAAGGCATTCTGGTCTGAAGGCATGACCACCGCGATCTGGTGCTCATCTGCAAAACGGACAATGTTGGAGAAGTTAAGATAGTCCTGATCATCTCCTCCGCCTCCGTGCAGAAGCCACAGCACCTGGTATTTCGGTTTTCCCTTATGCTGAGGAGCTTCCCCTCCGAACACCATGGGTTTGGCAGGAATAATGACACTTACATTCGTCTGCAGACCCAGGGCCCGGGAAAGATAGTTTAGATGTAAAGTTGCCATAAGCCTCTCCTCTGTTTATTCGATATTGGCTCTTAACCAGGCGCAGTCATCGGCGATGCACTGGTCATGGTCGTCACCGTAGAATTCTTCACGCTCGACTACCCAGAAGGCTTCAAAGTCCTGTTCATCCAAAGCTTCTTTGATAGCTTTCCAGTCCATGTTGGAGTCAGGCTCTCCCATTTTGCCCTGGACCTTAAAGCGGTCTCCTGCGTCTGCAAACTGCTTAGTAAAATTATCCAGCATCTTCTGACGCTCTTCTAAGGGAAGCTCCTTTACCTTTGCAAACATCGAACCATCGAAATGGCTGGGTTCATGGCGGGAAGCCGGTCTGGGACCGGGACCCATCACTTTATTATTCTCTTTGACATGGATAGAAATGATCCTGTTTTTATATTTCCGGATGAAGTAGGGAGGATACATGCCGCCATACTGTGCCCAGCCGCAGTCCAGCTGTGAATAGAACTTCGTTCCTGCGTCCAGAAGATGCTCCAGAAGGCTTTCACCTTTATCAAAGAAGAATTCCTGGTTATGATTATGATAAGCTACTTTGACACCGTATTTTGCTGCCATATCAGCCATCTCATCCAGCTGCGCTGCCACTTCATAAGCTTCTTCTTTTGAATTAAACGGTGTTCCGGCCCAGATACATACCTTACCACCTACGGCTGCCAGCTTTTTTACGATCTCTTCTGAGGGCTCGGCATGGATAGACGTCACTTTGAGTCCGGTCTCATCCAGCCATTTCTTAATATCTTCCGTATCATTGTCCTCTAGATCCACAGGTAACAGTTCTACACTGTCAAAGCCTAAGGCCTTAATGGTCTGGAATTTTTCCAGGAGAGTGGGGCCTAATCCCATGTAGCTGGCGATACCGCCAAATGAGTACGTTCCGATTCCTATCTGCATAGTAAGTTCTCCTTTATTTTTTATTTTTTAAGAGGTTCGTCCTCTTATTTACAAGTGTGAGACCGTGTTTATTCCACGGTAAATTCATAGCTGCCGGAAAGCAGGGTCCACGAGATCTCTGCCTCCGTATCCCCGGAAAGACACAGTTCTGCACTGGTATTTTCCGGGATAGTGCAGCGGTAGATATATCCCTCTTCTGTCTTTTCCCAGCTGCTCTCTATCCTGCCGTAAGGGGTTTCGATCCCTCCCTTTGCATAGTCCAGCACGGCTATCTCCGGTTTCAGGAAGAAGTGCTTAAAGCCCGGCTCCTCCTCATCCGGCTGAATGCCCAGCACATGTTCCACGATCCAGGAAAGTACCGCGCCATAGGAATAATGGTTGAAGGAATTCATGGCATTATTACCGCCGAAACCATTTTCCTTTGTATAGGAATTCCACCGTTCCCAGATGGTCGTGGCGCCCTGGGTCACCGGGTAGAGCCATGACGGGAATTCACGGCTTAAGACCAGGCGGTACGCCTCTTCCGTATAGCCGGCTTCAGACAGCTGCGGGGCCAGAAGCGGCGTCCCGAAAAAGCCTGTCCGGATGGTGTAGCCTGATTCTTTGACTTTTCTGGCCAGATGGGCAGCTGCCCTCTCTCTGTCTTTCTCATAGAAGCAGTTATAAGCCAGGCCTAACGCATAGGCGCACTGAGTATCGCAAAGGACCTGGTCTTTTCCGTGCATGAGCCCGGTCTCCGGATCCACAAAGTGCTCGTTCCAGTAGGTCCTGGCCAATGTCTCACGGCTTTCATAGTATGCCGCGTCCTCTTCCTTAGAGAGCAGTATTGCGAAGGATTTCATCAAAGCTGCCGAACGCAGATAAAAAGCATTCCAGACGATGCCATCATCCGTTGCGTCGAAGGCCAGCCAGTCATTAATGGGACCCACATAAACATCGCCCGGCATACCGATCTCCTCCATATGCCGCATCCACAGATCCATGGAAGGATAAAAACGTTCAACGATGTCCCGGTCCCCGTACTGAAGGTACAGGTCACGGGCTATGAAGATCATGGCGCACTCGTAAGTAATGCCGCCGAAACCGCCGCCCATAGGCGCGATCATGGGCATCTCGCCATTCTCTTTCTGAAGATCCCGGATGGCTTCAAGATACCGGTAATAGAAAACCTGCATATCCGCTTCATAAGTGGCTGTCTTCGCAAAGATATGCGTATCCCCGGCCCAGCCCATCCGCTCGTTCCGCTGGGGGCAGTCCGTGGGGATACTGATGAAATTGCAGAGCATAGACCAGCGGATATTTTCGATCAGCCGGTTCAATGTACTGTCAGAAGTCTCAAAATGCCCTGTAACAGCCTTTACAGAGGAGAGCTGGATACTTTCCACATCCTCTGGCTCCGGCGGGTTTTTAACGCCGGTAATTTCGATATAGCGGTAACCATGGAAGGTGAAGCGGGGTCTGAATTCTTCTCCTTCCGGATCCCCTGACAAGATATAATAGTCCGTGCTTTCCGCATCCCGGTAATTCTCTGTCAGCATCATCCCGGCCATATCCCCATACTCCGGAAGATCCGGATAAAGCATTTCACCGTAGCGGATCACAGCTCTTTCTCCGGCCTCTCCCTTGAACCGGATCACGGGAACACCGGCGATCTCCTGCTGAAGATCATAAACATAGACACCGGGCCTCGGAGAAAACCGTTCCCTGGCGGTGATCCTTTCAACCGCCCTTACGGGTGCCTGGTACTCACCCTGGTATTTCACATCACTATAATCAAGCTCCGGCCACTCCCGCAAGAAACCGCCCCTGCCGGCCGGCCAGGTTTCCTGAATATGGTCCGGCAGGATCTTCACCGGCTTTTTCTCGCTCTTAAGCGGACAGCCGGGCATAGACCAGTCATCGATCTCTGCTTTCCGTCTGCCGTCAAAGGTTTCCCCCTGGAAGAAGCCCGCATACTTCAGCGGTCCTTCACCGTAATATGTCCAGGTTTCCGGGTCTGATGTGATAACTGTCCGTCCACCATCTTCATAAGTCACTTCCAGTTTCAGAAGGAACGCTTCTCTGTCACCGAAATAATTCACATTGGCGACAGTAAAAGTCTGGGAATCAGCCCACCAGCCGGAACCCAGGATCAGGCCAATGCCGTTCTCACCCGCACAGATCAGCTCTGTGACATCATAGGTCTGATAATTCATCCGCTTATCATATTCTGTGAGACCAGGGTTAAAAAAGCTGTCGGTCAGGGCTTTTCCGTTTATCTTAAGGTCATAGACGCCCCGGGCTGTCATATAGACCCGGGCTTTTTTCACGGGTTTATCCTCTACGGTAAAATCTCTCCGGAACATGGGAAGAGAATGAGCCGACGGATCTTTTACGATCTGTTTTTCTTCTGCAAGGCCTTCCTCATTTTTCCCTGTCAGGGTCACGCCCTGAGGATCCATGGTCAGGATCTCACGCCCCGGTTCTCTTACATTCAAAATACGGATACCGCTGAAATGGACCATATCCCCGGCCCCGGCATAATAGCCGCAGCCCTGAAGCCGCGGGAAAGTCGTGATATCGTTAGAACCCAGGGGATTCAAGACCCGCTTGTCCACGGCATCGTGAAGCGTCATGCCCCGCTGTTTAAGGGCTTCAGGGATCTTTTCATCAGGAACATCCTTAAGCATCCTGCCTGTGACCATGGGATTCAGCTGGGCATCTGTCAATACACCGTCCAGATAAAACATGGCACCGTTACCGGGAACTTCCAGCCTGACTTTATGCGGAAGATACCGGTTTTCTTCAGTGATAAGCGGATGGACCAGCTGCCCTGTCACCTGCTCTTCATAAGGATACAGCGGCACCCGGGCCAAAGGCACTTCTTTCGAATCTTCCGGTGCATAGCCCACCCGGTAAATGTTTAAGGATGGTTCCTCCGTCAGGTCTAATTCATAGCGGATATAGTTTTCTCCGGAAAGGCCATAGATATTCCTGTCCGGGTTTTCCAGCCGCTCATCGCCGGCTCCGAACACAAGTCCCGCTTTTTTCGAACCCGGGCTGAAAGTGATCTCCGTTTCCAGCACAAAGACACCCAGCCGGTCAGAAGAAAGATATTTTTCCGGAGCACCGGTCCACACCGCCCCTTCAAAGCCAGCTTCAGATGTATCCATCAGTCCTGTTTCAAACCAGGCACCGCCGGTATCTTCTTCTCCGTTTTCACCAGTGGTATACACGGCGACCCTGTACTCTGTGCAGGGCTTCAGCGGCTTTCCTTCATAGCGGATGCCGTTAGATGCCGATGAGATCACCGGCCCTGTATCCCAGACCGTACCTTCATTACAGCTGACAATGATCTGGTAAGACCGCTGCAGATACCGGTCTCTGTTCTTTTCACTGACCCAGGAGAAATGCGGGTTCTTAACATCTGTCCCCAGGGGATTCAGTTCATACTCTGTTCTGATGATCATAAAGGATATCCTTCCCGCCCTTGCAGGGCCTAAAGATCATTTATTCTCCAAAAGCCGGTTCGCCTTTTACTGCTTTGATCAAGGCTTCCGCTGCCGTCATGGCCATTTCATCGCCTTCTACACCCAGCATAACACTGCCTTCATACCCGGCTACGCCGCCGGCTGCTATGAGACAGACTTTTACACCCATGCTTTCTAAAGCATCCAGCTCTGTATAGGGAGCGCCGGGAGCCAGGGCCAGGCGTGTGCCTGAACAGTCAGGTGCATTTACAAAAGACACCAGGGTCGTAATGGGGCATTCTACTCTCTTTTCCAGTCCTACAGGAATGATCACTTCTACCCGCCGGCCGAAATAAGCCCGGCTGACCGGGTCCAATGTCCCATAGGCGATATTGCCGATGACCACGCCTGCCTGCCTGTCTTTCAGGTACACGGCATTCGCGCCTTTAAGGATCATATCTCCGGCCTTTAATTCCGGCTCGATGTCATCGATGGTCCTTCCTGAGATCAGTTCTCCTTTCCGGATCACTACCTCCCCGGGGATGCTGGTCAGATCTTTTCCCTTCGGGCCTTTAAAGATCCCGCGGAAAAAGCTCATCCGGTCCACCGGGTCCAGTCCCAGTTTTTTCATGATCTCTTCAGCCACATAACCATTCGTCGTGCCGCCGATGATGACCAGCGTATGCTGTTTCGCTGCTGCCATCACCCGCTCATCTGAGGCTAACGCTTTTGCTATCAGCCGTTTTCCTTCAGCCGGTGTCAGATAAAACTGTTTTTTCATACATATCTCCTAAAAAAGCAAGAATTTATGTTTAAGTTATACCACACTTTTCACAGATTCTCAAGGAAGAGATGAAAAGAACCTGTACTTCTTAGATCCTTGAGATTTCCCTTATGTCCCTGTCAGATGGCCAGCAGGTTCTCCATGGCTTTCAGGTATATTTCTATGGATTCCAGATATTCCGGAATGATCAGGAATTCATCGGCATTATGGATCCGGTAATCGATGCCGGGCTTTTCCGGTCCGAAGGCAATGATCCCGGGAAGGGCTTTGGCATATGTGCCTCCCCCGATCACCAGAGGCTCGTTTTCCGTATCCCCGGTCACTTCCGTATAGGCGCTGTAAAGGGCTTGCACCAGCTGTGAATCTTTCGGGTAGAATAAAGGCTCCCCGATATGCAGGACTTCTATCTTTCCTCTCGCATCTGATAAGTAAGGCTGGATGCCCATCATCAGCTGTTCTTTCGTCATGGTGACCGGGACCCGGATATCGATGGAGCATACGATCTCCCCGTCTTTCATGCCGATAAGTCCGTTGTTGAACGTCAGGTCTCCATATTCATCTTCAAATTTGATGCCCACACCGCTGCCGTCGCAGGCGGTACCGATCCGGTCGTTGTAGAAGTCCACAAAGTCATCTTTAAAGCCTGCTTCAGAAAGAGCCTGCATGAGACAGCCGGCTGCGTTGACACCTAACAGCGGCATGCTGGCATGGGCCGCGATCCCTTCTGCAAAGACGGTAACATTGCCCTCTTCCTCTGTCACAGAAAAAGATCTGAGGGCTGTCTTTTCCAATGCTTTCTTTAATGTCTCCACATCCACTTCTCCGCCTTTTAACACAGCAGTACACTGATGGCAGACCGCATTGGAAACAAAACCGCCATGAATATCCAGGATCTTTTCACTTTTACCGCGGATCCTCAGGCCCATATGGCCTTTTTCACCGTAAATACAGGGAAAGTTCCCGTCAGGTGTAAAACCGCAGGAAAGCGGCTCTTCCACTTCGTTGTAATGCGCCATACAGCGGCTTCCTGTCTCTTCATTCGTGCCCATGATCACCCGGATCCGTTTGTTCAAAGGCTTTCCGGAATCATGAAGGATCTTCAACGCATACAGGCTGGCGATCACCGGACCTTTATCATCCGTGGTGCCACGGCCGTAGATCCGGTCTCCTTCCCGTGTCAGCGAGAAGGGATCCTTTGTCCATCCATCCCCCACAGGCACGATGTCCAGATGGCCGGCAATACCGATGATCTCTTCTCCTTCTCCGATCTCGGCATAGCCACAGTAATTATCCAGGTTCTTCGTTTTGAACCCCATCTCCTCCGCGATCTTCAGCCCCTCCTGAAGCACCGCTGCAGGCCCTTCGCCAAAAGGCATGCCGGGCTTAGCTTCAGAAAGCACCGAGTTATATTTCACCAATCTTGCCAAAGCATCGAAGATCTCATTTTCCCATGAGCTGATCATCTCTTTAAGTTCCATATACTGCTCCTTTTCCCATCTTTTCCTATCCTTGATCAAACATCTTCGGACAGAAAAATGACTTAGTTTTATTATGACCATTTTCCTGTGATATCAGGGATTTGTCAATATTTAATTTCACTGTTTCCAGGTTTTTATCAGAGGAAATGTTAATCGTTTTAAGTCATGCCTGATCTTCACCGCAGACATATCAGCCCACATAGAGATCCAGGCATACTTTTTTTCTACTCATAGTAGCAGAGAAGGGAAAAACATGTTATAATAAATATAATTAAAAATATAAAAGAGGTGTGGCTATGACGATCGATATCGGAACGAAATTCATTACACTCATCGGCACGCCCCTGTCGCAGTCTTTTTCTGCCCGGATGCAGAACAGGGGTTATGAGGCCGCAGGACTGAATATGTGCTATTTCTATACAGAAACAGATGCTGCTCATCTGGAAGAAATCATGAACGGCATCCGCTATATGCCCTCTTTTGCGGGCTGCGCGGTCACCAAGCCCTGTAAAGTCAGCGTCCTTCCCTATCTGGACGAGCTGGATCCTTTATGCGCAAAAATGCAGGCCTGCAATACGGTAAAGCGCACAGAAGATAACCGGCTGATCGGCTATAATACAGATGGTGTAGGCTTCTATACTTCTCTTATCAAAGAGACTGATTTCCAGCCGGAAAACGCTGTCTGTTTCTGTCTGGGTGCCGGCGGCGCCGGACGGGCCATCTGCTCCGTCCTGGCCTATCATGGCGTTAAAAAGATCTATATTACCGATATATTTGAGGAAAGCGCTGCTGCCTTGACCGCCGATATCAATCAGTATTTTGCTCCTGTGGCGGAACAGGTTCCTTTCGGTGATCATTCCCATCTTTCAGAGTGCGGCCTGGTGATCAATGCCAGCGGTATCGGCATGGGAAAGACCATGGGCACATCGCCTGTCCCGAAGGAAGTCCTGACCAGCAACATGCTCTGCTTCGATGCCTGTTATAACCCGGCCAAGACTCAGTTTCTTATGGATGCAGAGACTCAGGGCGCCAGGATCCTCAACGGCCTGGGCATGTGTCTGTACCAGGGCGTGGCCCAGATAGAGATCTGGACAGGAAAAGAAGCCCCGGTAGATGCCATGCGTGAAGAACTTCTGGCCATCACTCAGGGCCGTTAAAACCGGCTTAGATACCAGGCACTTAGCCTGTCTCCTATAAACATCATGAGAACTATTCCCATGGCGATAAATGGGCCAAAAGGGATCATCTTAAGTTTTTCTTTTTTTATGATCCTCATGATGAGTATGTATATAAGAGCAGAAAGAGCCGCTGCCATTACTGCAAAAAGAGACTGGACCCAGGGAAGGTAAAGTCCTGTCACAAACAGCAGTTTGATGTCACCGCCCCCCAGACTCTCTTTATTAAGCCGTTTGTCCATAAAAAGAGCCAGCAACAGTGCGGCTCCTCCCAACAGCAGGCCGTTCAGGACCATCTGGCCGGCCTGCTTTAGTGTTGTCCGGGATACCAGGACCTTCATCACAAAGATAAGCAAAGCTGCCCCATGCACGCTGTCCGGGATGATCCGGGCCTGGATATCCGAGATGGAAGCAAAAAAGAGACAGCCCATAAAAAACCAGGAACAAAAAGTGAAAAGGGAAAGGCCATAAATCAGCAGATAGATAGAAGTTGCCAGGCCAAACAGCAGGCACCCGGTCCAGATCATTCGGGAGCTGGTCCTTTCTTCTTCTATTCCCTTTTTCCTCCTGTAATTCCGTACAGTCTTAGACGCCAGGTGCATAAGAAAAAGCCCTGCGGCTGTTCCTGTCAAAAAGCCTGCAGCAAGGCATAGGATCACTCTTCTGTTTTCATTGATACCAAACACTTATTACCTCTTCTGCCTGTTCCGGCTGATTTTCCCTGGATAAAAATTTAAGAAGTGTATGACAGATATCTGATGTTTTTCTATGATCCAGTATACCCTCGGGCAGGTGTTTTTTCAACCGGTAATCTTACCCACTGCATCATACCGGGTCGCAAGAGCATTGACATTTAGCGCTTCTGGCCTTATAATTTCTCCGTGCAGAAAAGCTATGCCTGCTGAAAAAGGAGATTTCAATGGATAAGATTCAGATGAAGACTCCCTTAGTCGAAATGGACGGGGATGAAATGACCAGAGTCATCTGGCAGTATATCAAAGAAGAGCTGTTAGCTCCTTACATCTATCTTAAGACCGAGTACTATGATCTGGGTCTTAAGTTCAGAGATGAGACAAATGACCAGGTGACCGTGGACGCCGCCAATGCTAATAAGAAATATGGTGTGGCTGTCAAATGTGCCACCATTACCGCTAATGCTGCCCGGGTCACCGAATATAATCTGAAAGAGATGTGGCCCAGCCCCAATGCCACTATCCGGGCCCTCTTAGACGGTACCGTTTTCCGGGCCCCCATCATGGTCAAGGGCATCGTGCCTTACATTCCTACCTGGACAAAACCCATTACCATTGCCCGTCATGCCTACGGCGATATCTATAAAGCCGTGGAGATGAAGTGTTTTAAGAAAGGTACTGCAAAACTGGTCTTCGACGGTGAGGACGGTTCCCATGAAGAGATGGTGGTCATGAACTTCACCGAGCCTGAAGGCGGGATCCTGCAGGGCGTGCATAACCGCACCACCTCTATCCGCTCCTTCGCTCGCAGCTGCTTCAACTATGCCTTAAGCACGAAGCAGGATCTGTGGTTCGCGGCAAAAGATACCATTTCAAAAACTTATGATCACACCTTCAAGGATATTTTCCAGGAGATCTTTGATCAGGAATACAAAGAAAGTTTCGAAGATACCGGTATTACCTATTTCTACACCTTGATCGATGATGCCGTAGCCCGTGTCATCCGCTCCAACGGCGGTTTCATCTGGGCCTGCAAGAATTATGACGGCGATGTTATGTCCGATATGCTGGCGACCGCTTTTGGCTCTCTGGCCATGATGACATCCGTGCTGGTGTCTCCCGATGGCTGTTATGAATATGAAGCAGCCCACGGCACGGTCCAGCGTCATTATTACGCCTATCTTGAAGGAAAAGAAACTTCCACCAACTCTATTGCCACTATTTTTGCCTGGACCGGCGCTTTACGTAAACGCGGCGAGCTGGACAATATTCCGGAGCTTATGAGATTTGCCGACAGACTTGAAAAGGCCTGCCTGGATACAGTGGAAAGCGGTATCATGACGAAAGACTTGGCCCTTATCACCGCCATGGAAAAGGAAAAAGTCCACCAGGTGAATACCCTGGAATTCATCAAAGCTGTGAGAAACCGGTTAGACGCATTACTGTAAAAATGTATAAATGAAAGCCTCCCGTCAGAATACTGCCGGGAGGCTTTTTATATTAGGATCATACAGGCTTATCGTCTTTCCACTCTCCTTCCAGGACACTGCCGTCTTTGTAAGTAAGCTTTCCCTGGCCGGATCTCTTATTATTAAGAAATCCGCCCTCATAAACACTGCCTTCCGGATAGATCAGTTTTCCCTGGCCAGTCCTTACGCCGGATACCCAGTCTCCTTCATAGATCACTCCGTTGGAAAATGTATGTCTTCCATAACCATTCATTTTATCATCTTTCCATTCACCTTCATAACTACTGCCATCTGCAAATGTATATCTCCCATGACCATTCTTTTTATCATCTTTCCATTCGCCTTCATAACCACTGCCATCTGCAAATGTCAGCTTCCCCTGGCCCTCTTTCTTATGATGGACATAATTGCCTTCAAATACCGCGCCGTTACTGTAGAACATCTTTCCCTTTCCATGGCATTGGTTATTCTTCCATTCTCCCACATAACGAGTGCCGCCCGCCCAGGTAAAGGTATGGATGCCATTGATACCGAAGCTTTCAGCATTGTCCTGTTCCAGATCCTCGTCATAGGATCCATCCGTATCTTCATTTGAGCCTGTTTCCTCTGACTCTTGAGATGCTGTTTCCGTCTCCTTATCAGTCTTTTCTGTCTTTTTCAGACTGTCTTCAGCCATAGACTCCTGACTCAGTTTTTCCTGATATCCCACATAATGCCTGACGCCATCCAAGACTCTTTTAAAATTTTCTGCTTCTGTATTGATATCATGAACCGCTATGATCTGGCTGCTGCCCAGATAGAAACGGAAGCCGGAATTCAGTTTCAGATCGTCCAGCTGCATGGGGATGATAGGCTTTTCATAGGTAATGGCACGGTCTACCTCTATGGTCACAAAATTTGACTCCTGAGATTCTTTACTTAACAGCAGCACCACACATGAACAGCCTTCCAATGCATCATTGATCACGAAAGCATATTTACTTCCGGGAGGGATATCATATGGCGCCATCCAGCAGGGTATCCCCTCTTTCTTAAATGCCTGTCTGACAGCGTCTGCTGTCTGCTGGTTTTTCGAACTGTAACTGATAAATGCGTATTTTTCCATGGCTGTCCCCTTTCAGATCCTTTTGATACCATTATACCTTTTTTCTTGATGAAAACAAGTGCAGTATTAGTCTAGATCAAAAAAACCGGCCCTTCTTTTAAACAAAGGACCGGCTTCATTTATGATACTTTTTTAGGTGTATGCAATTCCCTTAAGACCGTGGCAAAACTGATGCCGGCTGCGATAGCAAAAGCACAGATGACGGTCTCCCGTCCGAAACTTGCAGCCGTGGCGAAATCTCCTCTTACCGCCGATGACATGGTATAATACAGGGAGCCGCCGGGTACCAGCGGAATGATGGCCGGCAGCAAAAACAAGGTGGCCGGGCATTTTCTGAGATGCGCCAGTATTTCTGATAAAATAACAGCAAACAAAGCTCCTGCCAGGCAGGGAATAAAGCTCCCGTCTGTCAGGGAATGGACGGCCAGATAGACGCCCCAGGTCAGCATTCCTGCAAAGGAAGCAAACAGTACATGCCGAAACCGCAAGTGATACAGTAAAGAAAACCCTAAAGCACCGGCAAAGGCTGCCGCCAGCTGGATGATGATATCTTTCATACGCTGCCTCCCTCAGATCAGACGGTCTACGATGGCGATGGCTGTCATGAATCCACCGGCCAATGCTGCTGCCCAGATGAGGCTTTCCGTCAGTCTCACCAGGCCCGAGATCGTATTGCCGCCTAAAATATTCTGGACTGAATTCGTCATGGCCATGCCGGGGATCAGAAGCATGATATCGCCGATCATGACTTTATCCATATGCAGGGCCGGGACAAAGGCACACAGAATGCCTACCCCAAGACCCGCTATAAATGAAATGATGAGGTTCATGCCCGCCGGGCTGATCTTTGTCTTCCCGAAAAAATACTGCATGAGACAGATCCCCATGCCAAAGCCCGCCGCTGCCAGGGCGTCCCACAGACTGCCGCCGAAAAAGACAGCAAAGCCACCGGCCCCCAGGATACAGGCCAAAAACTGTAAAGCCAAAGATGTCTCACTCTCGCTTATGGTGCGGATCTTTTCCCTCAACTCGCTCACAGGAAGGGGAGCCCGGCAGCACTCCCGGCTCAAGGCATTCAATTTCTCCAGGCGGTAAAAATCCCGGCTGTTACTTTCGTAGACCCTCCGTGTTTCTGTGACCATTTCCTCATCGGGAAACTCCAGGCTTAAGCTAATGATAGAGGTGATGGCAAAGACATCGGTATGTATGACGCCATATGCCGCTGCCATACGGGAAATAGTATCTTCTACCCGGCTGATCTCGGCGCCGCTCTCTAAAAGCTTTTCCCCCATGTCTAAAAAACTGTTGGTAAGCTCCTGCTTTTCTTCTTTCGTAAGCTGCATGTTAAACTCCTTATAGATCAAAGGATCCAGCATCGTATCATAGAATAGGTCATTCGATTTGTCAAGAGAAAAGGCGCACTAAAAAGGCGGAAGTGATCCGCCGTAAAAGGGATCACTTCCGCCCGAAGGTTTTTATCAGAAACTCTTACTCTTCATCCATGCCTTCCGCATAGAAGTCGCCGAACAGTTCCTGTAAGCTGGGCATGTCTTCCGGAATGGGACGT
>CACZSO010000057.1 GCA_902783795.1 uncultured Eubacteriales bacterium | reverse complement strand
GCCACCGAATTAGGGGCTGTCTGCTGCTATATTTCCGGTTCCGACGGCTATGTCCATGATCCCGAAGGCATCTGCACAGATGAGAAGATCGCTTATCTTTTGGAGATGAGACAGAAACATACCGGCGTCAAGGCTTATGCTGACAAGTATGGCTGCGAGTTCTATCCGGGCGAGAAGATCTGGGGCGTTAAGGATGTAGATATCTTCATGCCGGCAGCTACCCAGAATGAAGTCGATGTGAAAGAAGCACAGCAGATCATTGACAGCGGTGTGAAATATTACATCGAAGTCTCCAATATGCCCACCACGAATGAAGCTGTGGCTCTGCTGAAAGAGAACGGTGTCATCGTAGCGCCTTCCAAGGCTGTCAATGCCGGCGGCGTGGCAGTCTCCGCACTGGAAATGTCCCAGAACTCCGAGCGTCTGTCCTGGACGGCCGAAGAAGTGGATGAGAAACTGAAAGGCATCATGAAGAACATCCATAAGATCTCTGTGGATGCAGCTGAAGAGTACGGCTTAGGCTATGACCTGATCGCCGGCGCTAACATTGCCGGTTTCCTTAAGGTGGCCGATGCCATGATGCAGCAGGGTGTTTTCTGATTTTTTATAATACTGATCAGGAAAGCGGGTGCTTCGGCGCCCGTTTTTCTTTTTATCCCGGGGCAGGCTGCAAAAGATGCACAGGAATAATACTGCTTGCAAAACCCCGGGTTTCTGATATAATGAGGGCGGAAGAAAAAATGTGATCACCAGAGAAAAAAGGAGAACGATCATGAGTTACACAGCCTATGCATTTATCGGCCTTACCGGCCATGAAATCTATCGTTTTGACCTTCCTTTTGAAGGCGCCCTTCCGGAGAAATCTGATGTGCGTATGGAAGGCCCCTTATTTGAGACCGGCAGAGTCAAAGCCATCCGCGCAAAACGCGGCGAAGGCCCTGGCGATGTTAAGGCAGTATGTTTGAATGACGGCGTTTTAAGTGTGGAAGTAGTGCCTTTCTCGACCCGTCAGCCCTATACCCTCCATGTGGGCGATATGATCTTCACCAATGAGGATTTTGCCGATGTGAAGACCCGGACCATGGATGAATTTGAACCCTTTGCAGAGGATGACGTTTTATACCGCCTTTTTACACCTAAGATGGGCGGCAAACGGCCTCTGATCCTGTTCCTGCATGGCGGCGGAAACGGCGGCACGAAAGAGGGAAGAGATAATATCAAACAGCTGAAAGCAGACTACGGCCCGGTGAACTTCGCCGAGAATTATCCGGACTGCTATGTCCTGGCTCCTCAGTGCATCGAAAGACCCTTCGGCCCCGGCGGCCCGGGTGCCGGCATCAGACGCCAGACCTTCAAAGATCCCATGAACGGCCTGGCGGATGAGACCCAGTGGAACCGCATCTATCTGGCTAAAGTCTGCAACATCATCCGCCGGATGATCGATGAAGGCAAAGTCGATGAGAAGAGAGTCTATGTCACCGGCCTTTCCATGGGCGGCTGCGGCACCATCCGTGCCATGTCCGTAGGTGCCGGCCTGTTCACGGCCTGCGCCCCGGTATGCCCCACCATGATCAAAGAAACTTATGATATCCTGCGCACCATGAAGGCTCCTGTGTGGGTCTCCACCGCTTATGTGGACCACACGATCTATCGTCATAAATATATTACGGACGCCATCATGCAGCTGCAGAATGAGGGCCATCCCAATGCCCATCTGACCCTGTATTCTCCGGAAGAACTGGCAGAATATGACATCGCCATCGATGATGAACTCACCCATGAGAGAAGGTTCGGCGAGAACCATCAGAGCTGGGTGCTGACCTATCATGACGAGAAGGGCATCATGTCCTGGCTGTTAAACCAGGTAAAGGAATAACTCCCGGAAAGAACCAGGCAGGGAGAGATAAAAGTGGCAGAAAATTATGTGCTGACGGGTGATGAGGTAAAAGATTGGGAAAGCCTCATGTTCCTCTATAGTTCGGCTATCAAGGAGATCATGACGAAGATCGAGATCCTGAAGGACGAATTTGAGTACACCCATCATTATAATCCTATCGAGCATGTGTCTTCGCGCCTGAAGACGCCTCAGTCCATCGTAAGGAAGTTAAAGCTGCAGGGGTATGAGACAGACATCAGTTCCATGCAGCGGTACCTGAATGATATTGCCGGTGTCAGGATCGTATGCTCGTTTACCTCTGATATCTACCGGATCGCGGACATGATCAGCGGGCAGGCTGATATTAAGACATTGCTTATCAAAAACTACATTGCCTCCCCGAAAGCGAATGGATATAAGTCTTACCATATGGTGGTGACGGTGCCGGTATTCCTTTCGGACAGGGCAGTGGAAACAAAAGTGGAGATCCAGATCCGGACTATTGCCATGGATTTCTGGGCTTCGCTGGAACATAAGATCTATTATAAACTGGAGGGCAACTGCCCGGACTACATCAAAGAAGAACTGACAGAGTGCGCAAAGATGATCAGCGACCTGGATGACAGGATGCTGAAACTGAATGAGGCTATTCTGAATCTGTCAGAGGAAGAAGGAGGACTGTGATGGATAAGAAAATGAACGAAAAGCTGGGGGATGTCAGGATCGCTGATGAAGTGATCTCGGCTATAGCCGGACTGGCTGCCACAGAGGCGAAAGGTGTGACCTCCTTAGCCGGCGGGATTCTTCATGACCAGATCACTTACTCCGGAAGCCGCAGTCTTTCCAGATGTGTGAGAGTCAGCGTGGACGATAATGAGGTGGAAGTGAAGCTTGCGTTGGTGCTGGATGGTTCAGTCCCGGTACCGGAAGTATCGGAAGATGCCGGCGAAAGAGTCAAAAATGCCATCGAATCCATGACGGGTATGGTCGTTACAGATATCAAGATCACCATAGCCGGGGTGGCGGTATGAGCCTTTCCAGGAAAAAACTGCGCGATATCTGCATGAAGCTCACCTTCCAGTATGAATTCTTTAAAAAAGATGAGCTGGATACCCAGGTGGATGTTTTCCTGGACCAGATGGAAGAGGATGAGCTTTCGGAAGAGGATAAAGCATTCGTCAAAGACAGGATGAAGCTCATCTTTTCGAAAGTTCCCGAACTGGATGAAAAGATCAGCGCCCAGGCGAAAGGCTGGAAGATCAGCCGGATGTCCGGAACAGACCTGGCCGTCATGCGGCTGGCCGTCTATGAGATGCTGTTTGACGAGGAAACGCCCTCCGGCGTGGCCATCAATGAAGCCGTGGAGCTGTCAAAGCTCTACGGCTCCGATGATTCCTACAAATTTGTAAACGGTGTACTGGGCGGAGTTGCGAAAACATTGACTTAAATGACGAAGACTTATACCGTAAAACAGCTGAATGCTTATATCAGAAATATGTTCGCATCTGATTTCCTTCTGGCGAAAGTGAGTGTGACCGGGGAGGTCTCTAATTTTAAGGACCATCCCTCCGGGCACCTGTATTTTACGCTGAAGGATGAGGATGCGGCTATTTCTGTTGTCATGTTTTCGGGAAACCGGTTGAAAGGACTGAAATGCCGTGTAAAAGAAGGCATGAAAGTCACAGTGACCGGACAGGTATCGGTATATGAGGCCGGCGGACGGTATCAGCTCTATGCCCGGCAGATAGAAGACGCCGGACTAGGTGATCTGTATCTTAAGTATGAAGAGCTGAAAAAACGCCTGGAAGAGATGGGCCTTTTCGATGCCTTTTATAAAAAACCCATACCGAAATACGCAAAGACCATCGGCATCGTTACCTCTTCATCCGGGGCGGCCCTGCAGGATATCCTGAATATAGCTTCACGGAGAAATCCTTATGTAAAGCTGATTCTGTCGCCCTGCCTTGTGCAGGGAGAACAGGCACCGTTGTCTATCGTGAGAGCCCTGGAGAAAATAGATGCCATGCATCCTGATGTGATCATTTTAGGCCGGGGCGGCGGTTCCATGGAGGATCTGTGGTGCTTCAATGATGAAAAGGTGGCCCGGGCCATCTTTGACTGTGACACGCCTGTCATATCAGCGGTGGGCCATGAGATCGATTTTACCATAGCAGATTTTACCGCTGACCTCCGGGCCCCCACGCCATCGGCGGCAGCTGAACTGGCTGTTTTTGACCTGGAGATCGCGCTTCGGGACCTTGCTGAAAAGGAGCAGCGGCTGAAACTGCTTCTGACCGGTCAGACCCGGGAAAGAGAAAACCGTCTGAAGATGCTCCTGCTTCAACTGGAGAAGTGGCATCCCAGGGCACAATTGAATGAGAAAATGATGCGCCTTTACACCTTGGAGGAGGATCTGGATGCTGTGATGCTGACGAAGCTGAACGACAGGAAGATCCGCCTGGCGATCCTTTCCGAACGCCTGAATGCGGGTTCACCTTTGAAGAAGCTGGTAAATGGCTACGGATATGTGGAAAAGGATGGAAAAGCGCTGAAAAATGCATCAGATGCCAGGGAAAAGGATCATATCCGCATCGTGATGCACGATGGCAGCATTGAAGCTGAGGTCATCTGATAAAGAAAGGGAAGTCTTATGGCAGAAGAAAAAAAAGAAGCCGGGATCGATGAGAAGCTGAAAAGCCTGGAAGACATCATCAGCCGTATGGAAGAAGAGGACATTTCCCTGGAAGAAGCGCTGGCGTCCTTTGAGGAAGGGGTTCGGCTGGTGAAGGAGACCCGGGAAATGCTGACCGGCATAGAAGAAAAACTGAAAGTACTTTCAGAGGAAGAGGCAGAGGATGACGTTTGAGGAAGAATTTGCCGCCAAATTTGAAGGCGTTGATGAGATCGTGAAGAAATACCTTCCTCCGGAGGAAGGCCTTCAGAAGACCATCTTTTCGGCTTCTGACTACAGTGTGCGTAACGGCGGGAAACGGATCCGTCCCATGCTGATGCAGGAGACGTTTGCGTTATTTGACGGCCGGGGCAGAAGCATTGAGCCTTTCATGGCTGCCATAGAATATATCCATTCGTCGTCCCTGGTGCATGATGATCTGCCCTGTATGGATAATGACGAATACCGGAGGGGGCAGAAATCCACCTGGGCCGCTTTTGGAGAAGATATGGGGGTCCTGGCCGGCGATGCTTTGATGGTATATGCTTTTGAAACAGCATCTAAAGCCCTGCAGCAGAACGCTTCTCCTGTCAATGTGGTAAAGGCTATAGAGATCCTGGCCAGAAAGGCCGGCGTTTTCGGAATGATCGGCGGCCAGACAGTGGATGTGGAATTGACAGGGAAACCTTTGTCTGATGAGCAGCTGTCTTTTATTTACCGGCTGAAGACCGGCGCCCTGATCGAAGCTTCCATGATGATAGGGGCCGTGATGGCAGATGCGTCTCAGGAAGACATCGCCGCGGTGGAAAGGATAGCTTCCAACGTGGGCCTTGCATTCCAGATACAGGACGATATCCTGGACGTGACATCGTCCACTGAGGTACTTGGCAAACCGGTGGGTTCTGATGAGAAAAACGAGAAGACCACCTATGTCACCCTGCACGGACTTAAAGAATCCCAGGACATGGTGGCAGAACTTTCTAATGAAGCGGTCAGAGATCTTCAGTCTCTGGCAGGAGAAAACCTGTTCCTCAACAGACTGATCAAATACCTGATCACCCGTGAAAACTGATGCTTGAACATATACCTGATAAAAATGAACTGAACCGGATGTCCCAGGCAGAGCTGAAAACACTCTGTAAGGACATCCGCGCTTTTATACTGAAAACGGTAAGTAAGAAAGGCGGCCATCTGGCGTCTAATCTGGGCGTGGTGGAACTTACCGTGGCCCTTTTGTCTGTTTTTGATCATACAAAAGATAAGATCATCTTTGATGTAGGCCATCAGTCTTATACCTGGAAGATCATGACAGGCAGGAAAGATGATTTTGCGACTTTACGGGAATACGGCGGCCTTTCCGGTTTCCCGAAGCGTTATGAGTCGGAATATGATGCCTTTGATACAGGGCATTCGTCCACTTCTATCTCAGCCGGGATCGGATACGTTAAAGCCCGGGAACTGAAGAAAGAAGATTATCATGTGGTGGCGCTCATCGGAGACGGTTCCATGACAGGCGGAGAGGCTTACGAGGCATTAAATAATGCTTCCAGGCTTTCCTCTAACCTGATCATAATCCTGAATGACAATGATATGTCCATTTCCGAGAATGTGGGAGGCCTCAACCGGTATCTGACCTCTATCCGGACAGGTAAGAAATATAATAAGGCGAAGGATGATGTCAAGGGGACTTTATCTAATATCCCGGGTATCGGCCAGCGGCTGATCTCCGGCATATCGGACCTTAAGGACTCTGTGAAGGAAATGGTGGTCCCCGGGGGCATGTATTTTGAAAATATCGGCATCACCTACCTGGGACCGGTAGACGGGCATAATGTCCGCCAGCTGAAAAAGATCCTGAATAAAGCGAAAAACCTGGACCGTGCCGTGCTGATCCATGTGATCACCAAGAAGGGAAAAGGGTATAAACCGGCAGAAGACCATCCCGATGCTTTCCATGGGGTGGATGCTTTTGATCTTAAGACCGGCTTGCCCCTGGCACCGAAAAAAGTATCCTGGTCCGATGTTTTCGGCGCCTGGATCACTGAAAATGCCGGAAAAGATGAGAATCTATGCGCTATAACGGCGGCCATGGGAGACAATGTAGGCCTGACAGATTTCAGGAAAGAATATCCTGACCGTTATTTTGATGTGGGAATTGCAGAACAGCACGCCGTGACTTTTGCTGCCGGCATGGCAGCCGGCGGTCTGCACCCCGTGGTCTGCATCTTTTCTTCCTTCCTGCAGCGCTCCTATGACCAGATCATTCATGATGTGTGCATGCAGGATCTGCCGGTGATCTTCTGTATCGACCGGGCCGGCATCGTAGGAAAGGATGGGGAGACTCATCAGGGCGCTTTTGATCTGGCTTATTTAAGGCCTATCCCGAATCTCTGCATCATGGCACCAAAGGATGGCAGTGAATTTGTAAAAATGCTGGATTTTGCCAGAGATTATCACCATCCCATCGCCATCCGTTATCCCCGGGGCGAAGCACCGGAGTCTGGCGTAACGGACAAACCTCTGGTCTACGGAAAGGCAGAGGTGCTGCAGGAGGGGAAGCAGGCAGCAGTACTGGCTGTGGGCGACATGACGTGCACTGCCTTGAAAGCCGCCTGTCTTTTGAAGGAAAAAGGCCTGGAGATCACGGTAGTCAATATGCGGTTCGTGAAACCGCTGGATACAGATCTTTTGGAAAGACTGGCAGCGGATCACCAGGTGATCCTGACATTGGAAAACGGGGTAGTAAACGGCGGTTTCGGAGAAAGTATCGCAGCGTTCTATAAAACTGATCATCCGGATATTTCTGTAATACAGGCAGGGATCCCGGACTGTTTCGTGCCTCACGGTAATCCTGAGGAACTGAAAAAGATCCTGGGACTTAGTGCAGAAAGTGTGGCAGAGAAGATCCTGTCACTGGTACAGCCATGAGACTGGATGCTTTACTTGTCCGGTTAAAACTGGCATCTTCCAGAGAACGGGCAAAGGAACTGATCCGGAATGAGCAGGTAAGCGTGAATGGGAAGATCCTGACGAAACCGGCTTTTGAGTTAGAGCCTGACAGCGATATAAAGATCATCGGAGAAACATTGGCCTATGTGAGCCGCGGAGGACTTAAACTGGCCCATGCCCTGGAAAACTTTGATATCAGCCTTGAGGACCTGACCTGTATAGATATCGGAGCTTCCACCGGCGGCTTCACCGATGTGATGCTGAAAAAGGGCGCCCGGCATATCTATGCCATAGATTCCGGAACTGACCAGCTCCATGAATCTCTTAAAACTGATCTCAGGGTCACATCCCTGGAAAAAACCAATATCCGGTATTTTGAACTGTCAAATCTTCCGGCGCCTGCAGACTTTATCGCCATCGATGTCAGTTTCATATCTTTGAAACTGGTACTGCCCAAGGCTTATGAACTTCTGAAAGAAGGCGGAGACTGTGTGGCTCTCATCAAGCCTCAGTTTGAAGCAGGAAAACAGGAATTGAACAAACACGGTATCGTCCGTTCGGATAAAGTCAGAGAAGCAGTGGTAAAGGACACAGCTGATTTTGCAGAAGGCCTCGGGTTTATAAAGGGCGGGATCCTTCCCTCACCCATTGCCGGCGGCGATGGAAATAAAGAATATCTGATCTGGCTTAAAAAACCAGAATAATACATAAAACACAGGAGAAAACACATGCTGGAATCACTGCATGTTAAAAATCTGGCGCTCATACGGGAAGCGGAAGTGGAATTCATGCCCGGGCTTAATGTGCTGAGCGGAGAGACCGGGGCGGGTAAATCCTTGCTGCTGGGCTCTGTAGACCTGGCCCTGGGGAAGCGTTCTGAGCCAGGCCTGATCGGGAAAAACGGAGACAGTGCTTTTGTGGAACTTACCTTTACCCTGGATTCAGAAAGCCTTCGGGAAGAGGTGAAAAACTTAGGCATAGAACCGGACGAAGATCGTCTTATCATTTCCCGCAGGATAACGCCCGGCAGATCTGTAAGCCGGGTAAACGGGGAGACTGTGACTCTCGCTAATCTGAAGAAATTCACGGCGCTCCTCATCGATATCCATGGCCAGCATGACCACCAGTCCCTGCTTCATGAGGAAAACCATATCAGGGTGCTGGATGCTTTTGCCCAGAATATGCTGAAAGAAGCAAAAGAGGCTTATGAAGCGTCTTTCCAGCGTTTCAGGAGTATCCGTGAAAAGATCCGCCGGATGGGCGGAGACGATGAAATGCGGCACCGCCGGCTGGATTTTCTGGACTTCCAGCTGAAAGAAATAGAAGAAGCGCAGCTAAAGCCCGGGGAAGAAGAAACCTTGGACGCTTTGTATGAGAATCTGTCCCATTCAGATATCGTGAGGCTCTCCATGAATACAGCGGCATCCGTCTTACGGGACGATGTCAGTGCCAGGCTTTCTGATATTATGAAGGAAGCAGAACAGGCCGCTCGCTATGATGAAAACGCAAAGAATGTAGTCACGATGCTGCTGGATATAGAAGCGCTGACAGAAGACGCGGTAAGAGAAGCAGAAAGAATCGCAGAAAATGCGGAAACAGATGAAGAACT
>CACZSO010000056.1 GCA_902783795.1 uncultured Eubacteriales bacterium | reverse complement strand
TACCTTGCAGAGAAACACCTGAAACAGATTCGTAACGAACTGGGACAGGTTTTAAGAGAAAGGGGGTACGAACTGTGAATCCTGTAAAGAACTATAAAAAGATCCAGCCGATATTTTTTATAGATGATAAATGGATCGACTGGTATCAGGACAGAAAGGAGGAATATGCAGAAATGAATGCTGCGAGGAGAAAGCATATCGTCACTGCGATTTTGGCGGTGGCAGCCGTGCTGGTCATAGGGGCAGTCGGTTTACTGATCCGGCAAACCCTCAATAACAAAAACGATCCAGGTGCGAATACAGATTCCGAACAGACAGGGACACCTTCTGACGACAATGAGCTCGACAGCCCGGAAGAGATTTTCAACAATATCGATGAAATAAAAAGTCCGTTCAGCCTGACTGTTTTTGATGGAGAATCAGTTTCTTTGTGGGAACTGCCGGATGATAATAAAACAGTTCTTAAAAAGGAGATCCTGGAGCTGTTGAAACAAGCCGAGTTCAGTTCTTCTTCTCTTCCGGACAAGGGAGTACAGCCTCCTTTTTACGGTTTGAATATGTCTTTGAATCCGGATGAACACAAATATTCAGCAACCTTTTATATGGGCTTTTCTGAAGGTTATGTGCGGCTGGTTGATGGGCGGGTCTACAAAACGGCACTGGATCCGGAACAGTTGATCAGGGATTATGGCTATGTTAAAAATGTTAATTATGAACCGTTGGCGCCGGGCGGATACAGAGCGTTTGCCGGTTTTCTTAAAAACAATGACGGGTATGTAAAAGAATGGCTGGACCGCCGGCATTCTGTGGAATATGCCGGAAGAGCTCAAGAAGAAAGGGCTGAAGTGGAAGTCAGCCTTCAGAAATGGGACACGGAAAAAATAGTGTCTGTTACTGTGACAAACCGGTCTGATAAGGAGATGATCTATAGTGGAGATATCTTTTTTGCCCTTCTCGTTAAAATCGACGGGGAATGGTACGATGTTCCATATGCTCCGCTGCATTATGATATGTATTCTGGTCTGGTAGGTCGTGAACTATTGCCGGGTGCCTCCCGGACACAGGATTATCCCATCAAAGATTATTATGGCGATATTCCGAAAGGGGAATACAGGATCGTGGATATGGATGCCCAGGAAGGGTACTATGATTTTACAATTGATTAAAGCTTTGAAAACTCTTGATTCAGTCCGATGATTGAGATATAATTTATATAAGTAACTGTTGGATCTTTCTTAGCTGTGAATGCGAAGACTGAACAGATATGTCAGATCTTATAAAGAGGAACAAGAACAACAGAAGAAATGTGCTGGAGGTGGTTATATGTTAATTAAGCTGCTTATTGAGTTAGTCATCGGAGGTCTTTGCGGTTTTGCCGCTAATAAGATCATGAACGGTGACAGCAGCAGTATTCTTAAAAACGTGATCCTAGGCGTGGTCGGCGGAATCGTCGGCGGCCTGATCGGAAACCTGCTGGGCGTCGGCGGAGGCTGGGTCACAGGCCTGATCCTTTCGATCGGCGGTGCCTGCCTGGTCGTTTGGCTTTACAGAAAACTGGTAAAATAAAAACAGGAACCCGGTCTTAAAAAGGCCGGGTTCCTGTTTTTATTGAATTATTACTGCTTTCACAAAGAAGCTTTTCAGTTCTTATAATCCGGTTTATAGTCCATATAAGGCCGGATCAGATCCTGAAAATCATCTTTATGGAGTTCCATGTTGCGTTTGACGTAATCCATCATGCCGTGGATCTCGTACTGGTGCTCGTAAAGGCCAGCCAGGGTATTCCGGGCGCGTTTCTTTTCGGCATCGGAAAAGCTGACTTTGACTTCCCCGTCTTCTACAGAAAGCTTACCGTAAATGCCGCAGAGCGGACATTCGACCTCGGTGCCTTTTCCCTTCGTGTAGGAGATGAGCTTGTTGTGGCAGACCGGGCAGACGCCTTCTTCGCCATACCAGGAAACATCGTCGAAATTCTTGCCGATCGACTCAGCCAGATGCTTTCCGAGACCGGCGACATTGTCCATAAAAGGCTTGTCAAAGACCGGATTCGTGCGCTGACCCATGTCATAGGCATCGATCTGTCCGACGGTCTTCATCACGGTGGACATACCGAACATGTACATGTTGGGAAGGCCCATGGAGACCCAGTTCGGAGTGTGCGCGCCGCCGACGGAAATGTAGGCGACATAATGCTTTTTGAATAAACGGGGATCCAGAGGCTCGATGCCTTCTTTTTCGCGCCGTTCCTGTTCCATGGTCGCACCGGCCAGGTCATGCGCCGCGCCGAAACGGCCGAAGAAGTTGACAAGCTGGCCTGTCGGGGCGATGGAGTAGACCGGGGCCGCAAGAATGATGCCGTCTGCTTCCAGAACTTCATTTTCAAGCGTCAGATAGTCATCCTTTAAGATGCAGCGGATCTGTTTGCCTTTGGAAAGGCCGGCAGAACACGCGCCGCAGCCGCGGCAATGGCTGATTTCCATATTCATGGTATTGATGAATTTGACATCAGCGCCTGCTTCTTCGGCAGCCATTAAGGCCTGCTTAACGACGATGTCGCAGTTCTGGTTTTTTCTCCCCATGGAGATGCCTAAAACTTTCATGAATGTCTCCTTTTTGAGCTATTATCAGAAGCTGAGATCGTAATGGATGGTACCGAACGGGGTCTCCTGCTCAGTACGTGCCATGGGCTTCACCATCGCACGGATTTCATCGACGGTAACTTCACGGCCTAATTCACTGGACAGGAACAGACCATCGGTGACCAACAGCATATTCTTGGCGATTTCCGGTGTATTGTAACGGGTCTCGTCGGTAAGAATGCCGGTCTTGTAAGCGATCCAATGTACCTGGTTGTCATCGTACAGGCTGATCTCGGGATTTGTGCGGGCTTCTTTTAAGCCGCGGTCCCAGACATTCAGGTCCACGCCGAAGACTTCGCCGCCCAGGCCGTTTCCGTAGAATTTAAGCGCCGGATTACCCATATGAAGGGCTGCCGCGTCAGCATTGGCCGCACGGGCAAAGGGACCGCCGGTGGTGTCGGCGCCGATGATCTCTAAACCGCCCTTGCTTCCTAAGATGTAGGTCTTCATCTGATCATTGATGTTCGCGGCGGAAGAGGCCTGAATCTGCATGTTGATGCCGTTCTCGAATTTAGCCAGGCAGACACCGAAATCTTCCACACCGAAACCATAGGGATTCGTGATCAGACGGTCATCATATTCCAGACCGCGGATCGCGAAGCCGGAAACGCTCTTCAGCTTCGGAAGACCCATGACAAACAGAAGCTGGCTGATAAGATAGACGCCAAGATCGATAGTCGGACCGTGGCCAGCCAGTTCTTTAGTGTAGAAATCAGTGGTGAACTGAGGCAGGTCATAACCGGGACGACGGCGGCTGGAAAGCATGGTAAGGTTAGCAAAATAAACATTGCCCAGTTCGCCGTTCGCGATCATATCGCGGGCGACTCTGGTCTGGGCGTTCATCAGAGAACTGATCTGGACATGAAATTTGCGGCCCAGCTTCTTTGCGCAGTCGATCATCATCTGAGCGTCAGCGGAAGTGGCAGCAATGGGTTTTTCACAGTAAACATCGTATCCGGCCTTCATGCAGGCGATGGACACAGAAGCGTGCAGGTTATTGTGGACACAGACATCGATCGTATCCAGGTCATCCCGTTTCAGCATTTCACGGAAATCCGCATAGCAATTCTCTTCCGGGATCTGGTATCTTTCCGCGAAGCCTTTCAGCCTTTCGGGAATGATCTCACTGACCGCGACGACCTTCGCGTTCGGAATGTGAGTGTAGATAGCCATATGACGATGCGCGATCATACCGCAGCCGATGATGCCGACTCTAACTTCGTTCATATAAGTTCCTCCTGAAATAATAAATAGTATTGCCGGATCCAACCGGTCAAAACAGATTTTCCGGCTTCTTTTTTATAATTTTAGAAGAGGCTTAAGAATTTGTCAATGTGATGAATTGATAGATGTTTCAGGATTTGAAACAAAAAGCTCTTAACAGGGATTGTTTTCTTTACGAATGATCGTTTTTATACGGGAATACGACCTGTTTTTATATTAAAATCTTTGTATAATCTAAGGCAGAGGACAGGCTGAATACCAGCCTGTCTTAAGAAAACCGTCCGTGTGAAAGTATTATCTGGAAAGCTTTATATGAGCATTGAAGCAGCTTCCTGCCAGGAAGACAGGAAGAGAACAAAAGAGGAGGTTTCTATGCCAACAGCAGGAAAAGACGGAAACAAATATGTCCCTTACGAAGAGAGACAGGGGAATGAATCTATCGTTTATTTTACGAGAGATCTGTCCCCGGAAGGCATTATGAAAGCCTATGAAAAAGTAAATGCAAAGATCAGCGGCAAGGTAGCTATTAAGCTGCACACCGGCGAACAGAACGGTCCCAATATCATTCCTTCGGCTTGGGTGAAGAAATTCATGGAGAAGGAGCTGCCGGATGCGACTATCATCGAAACGAATACGCTGTATGCCGGCGACCGGGATTCTACGGAAAAGCATCTGAAAACCCTGGAAGTCAACGGCTGGACCTTCTGCCCGGTGGATATCATGGATGCAGACGGCACGGAGATGCTGCCGGTCAAAGGCGGCAAATGGTTCACGGAAATGTCCCATGGAAAGACCATGACCCAGTATGATTCCCTGTTTGCCCTGACACACTTCAAAGGCCACACTGTGGGAGGTTTCGGCGGTGCGAATAAGAACATCGGCATAGGCTGTGCGGACGGACAGATCGGCAAGCGGATGATCCACTCCACCGAGGATGATACCTGGGGCATCGTGGAAGAAGAATTCGGCGAGAAAATGACGGAATCCACCAAATCCACCCTTGACTTCTTCGGAGATAAAGTGACGTACGTCAATGTCATGAGAAACATGTCGGTCTCCTGTGACTGTGAAGGCCTGGCGGCAGAACCGGTGGTGACGCCGGATGTAGGCATCCTGGCTTCTACGGATATCCTGGCCATCGATCAGGCCTGCGTGGATATCATCTATGCCATGACCGCGGACGAGCATAAAGCCATGGTGGAAAGGATCGAATCCCGGCATGGCTTAAGACAGCTGTCCTACATGAAAGAACTCGGCATGGGAAATGACCGCTATGTGCTGATTGATCTGGATCATGATGAACAGCGGATCACGGTAAAGGACTGCGTTAAAAATCTGAAACCTTTCGTACGGATCAAACCGTAAATAAGGCATAGGTACAGGCAGGTGCCCCGGCGGGCACCTGTTTTTTACGGCAGATCTTAAGAGATATCATGCCGGCACTTGACAGCGGTGGTATGATAATAGATGTAAATAAACTATCCGGAAAGGATCTCCTATGGCTAGAAAATTAGGTTCTTCCAGGACCATGACAGAAGGCTCTATCATTAAGCAGATCATCATGTTCTCGCTGCCTCTGATGCTGGGCAATATTTTCCAGATGCTCTATAATACCGTCGACTCCATCGTCGTTGGGAATTTTGTGGGCAAGGAAGCCCTGGCTGCAGTAGGTTCCACCACCATGATCGTGAACATGCTGGTCTTTTTCTTTAACGGTTTCTCCGTGGGTGCCGGCGTCATCATCGGCCAGTATTTCGG
>CACZSO010000055.1 GCA_902783795.1 uncultured Eubacteriales bacterium | reverse complement strand
GCAGAAAAAGGGACTGCCTTTTGCGGCCGGTGTATTGTATGAAAATGATCTGGACTGCCCGGTGGCAGAAGCCTTGTCATCTTATGTAGTGAAGGCGAAGGCTTTTGAACCTATGGCAGAGGAAGATATAGAAAAAGCCAGGAAGCTTCTCTTATCCTGCCGGCTGGTGATCGATGCAGGCGTGTCCTACGGGACATTGGGAGAAGGGAACGCCAGGCTTTTAAAGGAAGCAGGGGAAAAGGGCATCCCGGTCATCAAAGATCCGGAGCAGCTGGCATCTCTTTCTATGGAGGATTTATGAAGGCAAGAATACCCAGGATCGTTTTAGCCGGTACCGGCAGCGGAAGCGGAAAGACCACAGTCATCTGCGCGCTTTTGCAGGCCCTTAAAAACAGGGAGATCTCCTGCGGCGCCTTTAAGTGCGGGCCGGACTACATCGATCCTATGTTCCATCGCAATATCATCGGTGCAGAATCCTCTAACCTGGATCTTTTCTTTTTTGACGATGATACGGTAAAACAGCTGATATATGAGCACGGGAAACAACGTAAGATCAATATCATTGAAGGCGTCATGGGATTTTACGACGGCATGAGCTTATCGTCTGAAAAGACCAGTACCTACGATGTGGCGAGGGTGACAGACAGTCCGGTGGTACTCATCGTAAATGGAAAAGGCGCCGCCTTATCAGTCCTGGCTGCTATTCACGGGTTTTTGACCTTCCTGCCGGACAGCCATATAAAGGGCGTTATCTTAAATCATGTGAGTGCCATGACTTATCAAGGCCTTAAAAAGGAGATCTTGCGCCGTTTTGAAGGAAAAGTACTGCCGCTGGGATTCTTGCCCGAGATGAAGAGCGTGACCCTGGAAAGCCGCCATTTAGGGCTTGTAACGGCGGATGAAGTGACAGACTTAAAAGAAAAGATGCAGCAGCTGGCTCAGCAGGCGGAAACTTCCCTGGATATCGATGGTATACTGGCACTGGCTGAAGAAGCACCGGAGATATCTTTTGAAGAAAAGACAGTTCCTGAGAAAAAAGAGCCTGTCAGGATCGCGGTGGCCCAGGATACAGCCTTTTGCTTCTACTATAAGGACAGTCTGGACGTGCTGCGGAAAATGGGAGCAGAGATCGTTCCCTTCAGTCCCCTGAAAGACAAAACCCTGCCTGAGAATATACAGGGGCTGTATCTGGGGGGCGGCTATCCGGAACTGCATATAAAAGAACTTAGTGATAATAAAGCCATGATGAAGGCCGTAAAGGAAGCTTTGGAAAGAAAACTTCCCTGTATCGCAGAATGCGGCGGCTTTATGTATCTCACGGAAGAGATCGCCGGGGAAAAGATGGTAGGTTTTCTTCCGGGGAAAAGTTACAACACCGGGAAACTCACCCGCTTTGGCTATGTGACATTGACGTCCAGAACGGACAATATGCTAGCTCATAAAGGAGAAAAGATCACAGGCCATGAATTCCACTACTGGGACAGTGATTTTACCGGGGATGGGTTTACGGCAGAAAAAACATCGGGCAAGACCTGGGACTGTGTTTTTGCCACGGATACCTTATATGCCGGTTATCCGCATTTCCACTTCCTGGCGAACCCTGCCTTTGCCGAACATTTTTATGAAGCCTGCCTTAAGGAGAAAAACAGATGATCGAATATATCAAACCTATGGATATTGAAAACCGGAGCTTTGAGATCATTACAGAGCTTCTGGGAGACAGGAAACTGGATCCGGAAAATGAACTCGTGATCAAACGGGCCATTCATACGACAGCTGATTTTGACTATGTGGATAATCTGGCCTTTTCTGAACACGCGGTAACAAAAGGCCTGGAGGCTTTGCAAAACGGCTGTGATATCGTTACCGATACGCAGATGGCGAAATCCGGCATTAATAAAACGATCCTTGCCTCTTTAGGCGGCGAGGTCCACTGTTTCATGTCGGATCCGGATGTGGGCTCAGAAGCGAAAGAACGGGGCGTTACCCGGGCGATCGTTTCCATGGAGCATGCAGCCAGACTGGAAAAACCCTGTATCTTCGCCATCGGAAATGCCCCCACGGCATTGATCACGCTCCACGACATGATAAAGGAAAAGAAGATCGCCCCGGCGCTTATTATCGGCGTACCCGTGGGTTTCGTCAATGTGATCGAGAGCAAAGAACTCATCATGGAGTGTGACGTACCTTATATCGTAGCCAGGGGCAGGAAGGGCGGCTCTAATGTGGCGGCAGCCATCTGCAATGCCCTGTTATATCAGCTGAGACGGTAAGTTATGGACCAATATATTACCAAAGACGGAAAAAGTTTAAGGATCGGCTATACCACCGGTTCCTGTGCGGCAGCCGCGGCAAAGGCGGCAGTCTGGATGCTTTTGACCGGAAAGAAAAAAGAACAGATCAGCCTGGATACACCGAAGGGCATCCGGCTGGAACTGGAAGTCAAAGATATAAAAATGGGACCGGAGGAAGTTTCCTGTGCCATTGAAAAGGATCCGGGAGATGATCCGGATATCACGAAAGGTGCTTATATCTATGCCACCGTTTCGCGTTCGGAAGAACCGGGCGTCATGATCGACGGCGGACAGGGCGTGGGCCGGGTGACGAAACGGGGCCTGGATCAGCCTGTAGGAAACGCCGCCATTAATTCCGTCCCCCGGAAAATGATCCGGGAAAATGTGGAAGAAGTGATGCAGGTCTGTGATTACACGGAAGGCATCAAAGTGATCATCTCTGTGCCTGAAGGAGAAGCACTGGCGAAGAAGACCTTTAATCCCCGGCTGGGTATCATCGGCGGCATCTCCATCCTGGGGACCACAGGTATCGTGGAACCCATGAGTGAAGAAGCCTTGGTGGAGACCATCCGGGTGGAACTGAAGCAGCGCCGGGCCGAAGGGGATGAATACATACTGCTGACCCCGGGAAATTATGGCTCCGACTATATCCGGGATGAAGTGCACATCGACCCGGACCGGGCGGTCATGACCTCAAATTATATCGGGGACGCCTTTCAGATCGCGAAGGAACTGGGCTATACCGGGGTACTGATCATCGGTCATGTGGGCAAGCTGGTAAAACTGGCCGGCGGCCTTTTGAACACCCATTCCAAATTCGGAGACTGCCGGATGGAGATCCTGGGATCTTACGGCGGCGCAGAAGGGCTGAAGCCTGAAAAGATCGCGGAAGTACTGGAATGTGCTTCCTGTGATGATGCCATCCGGATCCTTAAGGAAGAGGGCTGTTATGATAAGAGCATGAAACGGCTTTCTGACAGGATCGGCTTTATTCTAGATCATAAGGTGCTGGGAGAAATGCAGACCGGGGCTATCCTTTTTTCAAAGGAATACGGAATGCTTTGTGAAACGAAACAGGCAGAAGCACTGCTTGAAAAGATACGTAAGCAGGAGGGTTGACTATGGTACATTTTGTAGGTGCAGGCTCAGGAGCCGCAGACCTTATTACGGTCAGAGGCGCAAAACTGCTGGGTGAAGCAGATGTGGTGATCTATGCGGGTTCCCTGGTAAATCCGGAACTCCTTTCCTATACAAGAGAAGGCTGTGAGATCCACAACAGTGCAAAGATGACATTGGAAGAAGTGCTGGAAGTTGTGAAAAAAGCAGAAAGCGAAGGGAAAACCACCGTCCGGCTCCATACGGGAGACTCCAGTATTTACGGGGCTGTCCGGGAACAGTTCGATGAACTGGAGGCCCTGGGGATCGATTACGATGTCTGTCCGGGCGTCAGTTCTTTCTGCGGCGCGGCAGCCTCCTTAAAGGCAGAGTTTACATTACCGGATGTGAGTCAGACCGTGATCATCACCAGGGAAGCCGGAAGGACTGCAGTACCGGAAAAAGAATCCATCGCATCACTGGCAGCCCATCAGGCTACCATGGTGCTGTTTTTAAGTGCATCATTAACAGAAAAACTTCAGAAAAACCTGCTGGAGGGCGGATATCCGGCCGATACGCCCGCAGCCTTGGTATATAAGGCTACCTGGCCGGACGAACAGATCCTTCGCTGCACCGTCGGGACCCTGCATCAGACAGTAAAAGACAGCGGCCTTACAAAAACAGCGCTCATCATCGAAGGAAACTGTATGGGAGATGAGTATGTGAGGTCTAAACTTTATGATCCTGCCTTTACCACAGAATTCCGTGAGGCTAAACAGTGAATATCGTGATCTTTTCCTATACCCAGAAAGGCTGTGAGACTGCGAAAAAGGTACAGGATCTGCTTTCTTTTGAAGAATGTGTGTGTTTTACCACAGAAAGGCTGGCAGGCCGGAATCCGGGCTTTTCAGTGCTTACAAAGCCGTCCTCTGAACTATACGGGACGTTGTTTGATTCAAAAGACCTGCTGATCTTTGTGGGGGCTGCAGGGATCGCGGTACGTTCTATCGCGCCCTTTGTGAAAGATAAGACCACAGATCCGGCCGTTTTATGCATCGATGAACTGGGGCGTTTTGTGATCTCCCTGCTTTCCGGGCATATAGGCGGTGCAAATGAAGCAGCCCTTTTGATCGCGGAAGGGCTGAATGCCGTGCCTGTCATTACCACGGCAACGGATATCAATCAAAAGTTTTCTGTGGATGCCTGGGCGACAAAGAACGGCTTTATCCTAAGCAGTATGAAGGCTGCAAAAGAGGTTTCCATGGCAGTCCTTGAAAGAGAAGTTCCGTTGAGATCTGATCTTCCCGTGGCTGGCGAGCTGCCGGCAGGGGTGGTTTTCGGAGATGAAGGAAAGACAGGGATCTATATCACACGGACAGTGAAGGAACCGTTTGATACAACCCTTCGCCTGATCCCTAAGGATGTGCATCTGGGGATCGGCTGCCGGAAGGGCGTCAGCTTAGAACAGGTGGAGACAGCGGTAATGACGGTCCTTCAGGAACATGGCATCGATGAACGGTCTGTCAAGGATATTGGCTCAATCGATATCAAAAAAGAAGAGGCCGGACTTTTACAGTTTGCCGAAAAGAAGGGCTGGCCTGTCTCTTTTTACAGTGCCGATGAACTGAATGCAGCGGAAGGTGACTTTACACCCTCATCCTTTGTCCGCTCTGTGACCGGCGTGGATAATGTATGTGAGCGGGCGTCTTTCATGAAGGGTTCAGAGATCATGATCAGAAAAACAGCTGTGAACGGGGTGACCGTGGCAGCTTCCATTGAAAAAACGGAGGTGCGTTTTGGGTAAGCTTACAGTGGCCGGTATAGGACCCGGCAGCAAAGACAGCATGACATTTGCCTGCGACGAGGCATTAAGAAACTGCGACGCGATCATCGGCTATACGGTCTATGTAGACCTGGTAAAAGATCATTATCCCGACAAGGAGTTTTTCACCACAGGCATGACAAAGGAAACGGAACGCTGCCGTATGGCGGTGGAAATGGCCCGGGAGGGTAAAAATGTGGTCATGGTCTGTTCAGGTGACAGCGGTATCTACGGTATGGCAGGACTCATTTATGAGATCCGGGGTGAAGAGACAGAACCGGAGATCGTGGTGATCCCCGGCATTACAGCAGCCTGCGGCGGCGCTGCGCTTTTAGGCGCACCGCTGACACATGATTTTGCTGTGATCTCCTTAAGCGACCGGCTGACACCCTGGGATCTTATAGAAAAGCGGCTGAAACTCTCTGCTAAAGCAGATCTTTCCATCGTGATCTATAATCCGGCGTCCCACGGCCGTCCGGACCATCTGAAAAATGCCTGCAATATCCTGATGGAAGTGCTGCCGGAAGACAGAGTCTGCGGCATCGCAAAGAACATTGGCCGGGAAGGGGAAAATGTTCGTATCATGAGCCTGAAAGAGCTTAGAGAAGCGCCGGTCGATATGTTCTGCACTGTGTTTATCGGCAACAGCCATACTTTCCGGCTCAAGGATAAGATGGTAACACCCAGAGGATATCGGAATGTATAATATCTGTGTATTTGCCGGCACCACGGAAGGACGGGCAGTGGTGGAGTTTCTATCCGGCCAGCCCGTGCAGGTGACCGCCTGCGTGGCAACGGAATATGGAGAGCTGATGCTCCCCGAAAAAGAGAATATTACGGTTTCTGTAAAGCGGCTTGACGAGAATGAGATGGCATGTCTGTTTCAAGAGCAGGCTTATGACCTGGTGATCGATGCCACCCATCCATATGCTTATGAGGTTACGGAAAATATTAAAGGAGCCTGTGATAGGACAGAGACACCTTATGTCAGACTGCTGAGATCCGGATCAGCTGCTTCTAATGATGCGGTTTTTCTTAAGGATATTCCGGCAGTCGTTGATTTTCTGAATCAGGAAAACGGTGTGGTATTACTCACCACAGGCAGTAAAGAACTAGCTAAATATAAAGATATCCGTGACTTTGAAGAACGGGTCTATGCCCGGGTGCTTCCCACTGAAAGCTCTTTACAGTCCTGCCGGGATGCCGGGGTAAAACTGTCCCATATCATAGCCATGCAGGGCCCCTTCACAGAAGAAATGAATGTAGCTACGCTGAAAAGCATCGGGGCGTCTTTCATGGTGACCAAGGACAGTGGAGATGCCGGCGGATTTGATGAAAAAGTCAAGGCAGCGAAAGAAGCCGGAGCCAGAATGCTGGTGATCGGCCGGCAGATAAAGGAGGAAGGACTGTCTCTTTCAGAAGTGCTGAAGCTTCTTTCGGAAAGGTTCTCCTTTGCTTATCAGCCGGAAGTGGTGGTCGCAGGGATCGGACCCGGTAATATGGCTGCCATGACCCAGGAAGTCTTGGACGCCATAAAAGAAGCAGACTGCCTCATCGGGGCAAAGCGGATGCTGGAAAACAAAAAGGCGCCGCATCAGGGCTGCTTTGCCGCCATCGCCCCTGATATGATCCGTCAGATCATTGACGAACATCCGGAATACCGGAGTTTTACGGTGCTGATGTCCGGGGATACCGGGTTTTACAGCGGGACGAAAAAACTGCTGGATGCACTCAAAGGCTGCCAGGTAAAGGTGCTGCCGGGCTTAAGTTCTCTGGCATATCTGGCAGCACGGCTGAACATTTCTTATGAGGATGCTTATGTGACCAGCCTCCATGGCAGAGATCATGATATCATTCCGGACGTGAAAAGCCATAAGAAGGTATTCGTGCTGGTAGGCGGAGAGAACGGGATCGGCAGATTATGCCGGACCCTGTGTGACGGCGGGCTGAAGGATGTGGCTGTCCATGTAGGAGAGCAGCTTTCTTACGACGAGGAAAAGCTGACTTCAGGTACGGCGGAAGAATTGAAAGACCGGACCTTTGCTTCATTAAGCGCAGCCTTTATCATAAATGATCATCCGGATCAGATCGTAACCCAGGGGCTTCCTGACAGCGCTTTCAAGCGCGGTGAAAGTGAGGGCAATGTAGTGCCCATGACAAAGAGTGAAGTGAGAAGCGTCTCACTTTCCAAATTGCGTCTGACAGCAGATGCTGTCTGCTGGGATGTGGGGGCCGGGACAGGATCCGTGGCCATAGAGATGGCACTGCAGGCAAAAGATGGTACGGTCTACGCCATTGAAAGAAAAGAAGATGCCTGTGCCTTAATTGAGGAAAACAGCCGGAACTTAAGAGCCGCCAATGTGGTCACAGTGGCGGGAACTGCACCGTGGTGCTGTGAAGAACTTCCGGCTCCGACCCATGCTTTCATCGGCGGAAGCTCCGGCAATATGAAAGAGATCATTTCACTGCTGATCAAGAAAAATCCTGATGTCAGGATCGTGGCCACAGCCATTACATTGGAATCTGTTTCTGAACTGACTGCTTGCATGAAAGCTTTTAAGTTTAAAGACAGTGAAGTGGTATCCATGACCGTGGCATCTTCCAGGAAGGCCGGTCCCTATCATCTCATGATGGGACAGAATCCTGTCTATATCTATACTTTTCAGTATCCGGAGGTGACAGCATGATCTGGTCCCTGGCAGCTATGGTGACAGGCTTTATCATTGACTGCTTTTTAGGAGATCCCCATGGCTATCCACACCCGGTGATACTTATAGGGAAACTGATCTCGGCACTGGAAAAACTGTTCCGCAAGCTGTTTCCTGCCACAAAAGGCGGGGAAAGAGCGGCGGGAGGCTGTATCTGGATCCTGACAGTAATGATATCTTTTGGCGTGCCTTTTGTGATCCTGTATTTTGCCCACAAGGTAAGTCCCTGGCTTCGTTTTGCTCTGGAGAGCATCATGTGCTGGCAGATCGTAGCAGCCAAGTCCTTAAAAGATGAAAGCATGAAGGTTTACCAGGCTCTGGAGACCGGTGATATTCAGGCCTCCCGCCATGCAGTCTCCATGATCGTGGGACGGGATACGGAACGCCTGGATGATGCAGGGGTTACGAAAGCGGCCGTGGAGACGGTGGCTG
>CACZSO010000054.1 GCA_902783795.1 uncultured Eubacteriales bacterium | reverse complement strand
TGCAGGCAAATTTCCTGGGCATGAACACAGATAGCGTGAAGATCATAGAAAAGACAGCGGATTATACCCTGCAGCGTGTCACGCTGGAAGAACGGGGGGATTTCCTTGAGGATTTCGGCTATATGTACGACAGCAGCAGTAATCCGCGGAAATTCATAATTTCCATGCCTCTGGAATTCGTACAGAATCTTTCCTATGCTTCCCGGCGCTACCTGGTCATATTCAGCCTTATCGCCATCCTGGCCGGCAGTATTTTAGTATGGCTGGTCACAAACCGGCTGACGAAACCTATCCTGCAGCTTTCGGATATTTCCAAGCGGATGTCGCGGCTGGATTTCTCTGCCCGGTTCGAAGGTAATGACCGGAATGAGATAGGTGTACTGGGCAATAATATGAATGAGATGTCGTCCCAGCTGGAACGGACCATCCGGCAGCTGCAGATGTCCAATGAACAGCTGCAGAAAGAGATCGAAGAAAAGAACCATGTGGACGATATGCGCCGGGATTTTATCTCGAATGTGTCCCATGAATTGAAAACGCCTATCGCCCTGATCCAGGGCTATGCGGAGGGGCTGACGGAGATCGGCATGGAAGATCCGGAAGAAATGGCCTATTACTGCGAAGTGATCCGGGATGAAGCCGAAAAGATGAACCGGATGGTGAAGAAACTGACGACGCTGAACCAGCTGGAATTCGGAGAAGAGGGCCTGGAAGAGTCGGACTTCGATATCATGGAAATGGTCCGGGAAATGGTCAGGAACTCTAAGAAGATGCAGGAAGAGCATGAGGCAGAGGTGACGGTGGAAGGGCCGGAGACCTGCCTGGTGAGGGCAGACAGCTTCAAGATAGAAGAGGTACTGACAAATTATTATTCGAATGCCTATAATCACCTGAAGGAACCGAATAAGATCCGTATTTTCCTGGATGACCTGGGCCCGAATATCCGGATCTCCGTGCATAATACCGGAGAGCCTATACCGGAAGAAGAACTGGATAAGGTCTGGATCAAGTTCTATAAAGTGGATAAAGCCAGAACACGGGCGTACGGCGGGTCGGGCATCGGCCTTTCCATCGTAAAAGCCATCATGGATGCCCACCGGCATGAGTACGGTGTCTATAATACGGAGGATGGCGTCACCTTCTGGTTTGAACTTTCAAAAGCCGCAGAAAACGAAGAGGAAGACTATTATGGCAGCATTGACAGGGGCCTGGGAACAGGCACTGGCGCCTGAATTCAGAAAAGAATATTACCGGAAGCTGTATGGGAAGATCCGGGAGGAATATCATGAGCATGTGATCTATCCGCCTTCCCAGGAGATCTTTACGGCGTTCCATCTGACACCGCTGGAAGAAGTAAAAGTGGTCATCCTGGGCCAGGATCCTTATCACGAACCCGGCCAGGCCCAGGGACTGGCTTTTTCCGTAAAGAAAGGAGTAGCGATCCCTCCCTCGCTCCAGAACATCTATCAGGAACTGCATGATGATCTGGGTTATGCGATCCCTTCCCATGGGGACCTTTCTTCCTGGGCCAGACAGGGGGTGCTTCTCTTGAACACCTGCCTGACGGTGAGGGCCCATCAGGCCTTTTCTCATCAGGGGATCGGCTGGGAAGAATTTACGGATGCAGCCATCAGGGCTGTGGACCGGGTGGACCGGCCGGTGGTCTTTATCCTCTGGGGCAGCCCGGCCAGAAGAAAAAAGGCGCTGATCACAAATCAGAAGCGCCTCATTCTGGAAGCCCCGCATCCCAGTCCGCTGTCAGCGTACCGCGGATTCTTCGGAAGCCGCCCTTTCAGCCAGACGAATGCGTATCTGGAAAAGAACGGGGTGGCCCCGGTAAACTGGGAGATAAAATAAAACAGCGGTCATAGACATCATTTTGTCAAGACCGCATGACCAAAGGAGATAACATGAATTTCTTTGACTGGCTGAGAGTACTTATATTAGGTATCGTGGAAGGCGTGACAGAATGGCTTCCGGTTTCGTCTACAGGGCATCTAATCATTCTGGACCGGCTGTGGCCGGGTAATCCGGAAGTGTTTACGCCGGAATTTGTTTCCATGTTCGATGTGATCATCCAACTGGGAGCCATCCTGGCGGTAGTGACCATCTTTTTCCACAAGCTGAACCCGGTATCTTCTCAGAAGACGGAAACACAAAAGAAAAACACCTGGATGCTGTGGCTTAAGGTCATCATTGCCTCCATCCCGGCAGCTGTCATCGGCCTGTTTTTTGATGATTTTCTGGATGAACATCTGTATACCTGGTGGGTCGTTGCCTTAATGCTGATCATTTATGGCGTGGCCTTCATCTGGATCGAGAGCCGGAAGAAAAAGGACCCGGATATTATCCGCTTTTCCGGTCTGACCTATAAGGTCGCCTTCTACATTGGCCTGTTCCAGGTGCTGTCACTGATCCCGGGTACTTCCCGTTCCGGCGTTACCATCTTAGGCGCCCTGATCCTGGGCTGCAGCCGGTACATTGCCTCTGAATTCACATTTTACCTGGCTATCCCGATCATGTTCGGTGCCTCATTTTTGAAACTGGTGAAGTATGTTTTCGTAAAGCATATGGCTGTTACGGGGACCCAGGCGCTGGTGCTGTTCATTGCGGCAGCGACGGCCTATGTAGTATCCATGTTCATTATCCGCTTCATGCTCCGTTATATCAAGCGGCATAACTTTAAAGTTTTCGGTCTCTACAGGATCGTACTGGGCCTTATCGTGCTGGTCTTGTTCGGTCTGATCCTCAGGTAAGTAAGTATGCAGGTATGCAGAAATAAAATCTACGGCATAAACAGAAAAGGCATGGCTCTTTATATGGCCCTGCTCTTAGTCTGCGGCCTGTTATTCTCTGGCCATATCTCTGTCAGTGCAGAGGAGAACGGACCGGATATCTACGGCGAGTCTTACTGTGTCATAGATGGGAATACCGGAGAAGTGATCATCAGCCATGCTAAGGATGAGAAACAGTATCCAGCATCCACGACGAAAGTCATGACAGCGCTTCTGGTATTGGAAAATGTGGATGATCTGAAGCAGAAAGTGACATTTACCAGGTCAGCCATCAATATCGATCCTACTTCCTCTACCCTGAAGCCAAAAGCAGAGGCCGGGGAGATCATGACCGTCAGGGATATCCTTTATGGCATGCTGTTAGCCTCCGGCAATGAATGCGGTGCCATGCTGGGTGAAGTCGTGGCTGGGTCGGAAGAGGCTTTTACGGAGATGATGAACCGGAAAGCTGAAGAACTGGGTGCCGTGAATACCCATTTTACAAATGCATACGGGATCCATGATCCTGACCATTATTCCACCGCTTATGATCTATGCCTGATCCTGAAGGCAGCCATGGAAAATGAAGGCTTCCGGGACATCATGGATCATAAAGAATATACGATCCCCAAAACGAATAAAAATGAAAAGCGCGAGTTGAAAAACAGCCATGCTTTCATTAATGGGAGTATCAAAGAAGAAGGCGTTATCGGCGGTAAGACGGGGTCTACGCCAGAAGCCGGCCGGTGCCTTCTGACTGCCGCTGTGCAGGAAGGACTGTACACCATCAGCGCGGTCATGAAATCAGATCTTGACAATGTCTATGCGGATGCTTCCGTGATCCTGGAGTATGCGCGTCTGGAAAGAAACGGGAGCCTGGAAGGCGTCTTTTTCGAAGAAAAGGACGATGAGGTCACGGCGGCAGAGCGTGTCAGGATCCGTTATTCACCTACCACAAAAGGCGGTACCGCGGGAGTCCTTGAAGCAGGAGAAAGCATCCACCGGAACGGTACCTATCATGGATGGTCTGTGGTAGAATATAAAAACAGGACCGGCTATATCAGTTCTGCCTATCTGCTGGACGGAGAAGGCAGGACCGTGGAAAGCAGTGAAAGTGAGCCGGCAGATTCAACAGCGGAGTCTTCTTCTGAGGAACCATCCACGGAGAAGACAGCTTCGGAAGAGAGCTCATCCTCTGAAACAGAAACTGCCCCGTCTACTGCATGGCCGGAGGAAAGTGACAGTACAAAGGAAGAGGCCGCAGTGCCGTCTTCCGCGGAAAGAATTCCGGAACCTTCTCAGGAAGGATCCGGGTCCATGGACAAAGTAAAGGAGTTTCTCATGAATTATCTGGACCTGATCCTGACAGCCCTGGCAGCTTTGACAGCCGTGGTCTTTATAGTTTTATGGATCTTGCTTTTCAACCGTCACAGGAAATTGCGCAAGAGAAGAAAAGAATTTACAAAGAGACATGTGGATCATGAAGAAACGCCGGACGGTCTTTAAGAGACCGTACCGGCGTTCTGCCGTTTTTATGGAATGAGACCGGAGAATTATTCTTCTTCCCAGTTGTGATAGACGTTCTGGACATCATCATCCTCATCCAGAAGATCCAGGATCCGGTTGATCCGCTTGATATCCTGTTCGTCAGACAGGTGGACATAAGTCTGGGGAAGCTGGGTGATCTCAGCAGAAGCCATGGGAATGTTTTCCGCTGTCAGCGCATCATAGACCGCCTGGAAATCATCCGGCAGCGTCAGGATCTCATAGGAGTCTTCCTCTTCTTTGAAATCCTCGGCGCCGGCATCCAGGGCCAGCATCATCAGCTCGTCCGCGTCAGTCTCATATTCTTCTTTATCGATGATGATCTGACCTTTTTCATCGAACATGAAGGACACGCATCCGGTGGTGCCTAAAGAGCCGCTGCCCTTGGTGAAAGCAGCACGGACATTAGCAGCTGTACGGTTCCGGTTATCCGTCAGGCACTCCACGATGATGGCGGTGCCGGAGGGGCCGTAGCCTTCATAGACGACTGACTCGAAATTCTCGGTATTACCGGCGCCGGCTGCTTTTTTGATGGAGTTGTTGATGGTGTCGTTAGGCATGTTGTTCGCTTTAGCCTTGGCAACGACCTGGGCCAGTTTGAAGTTATTATTCGGATCCGGGCCGCCTTCTTTGACAGCTACGGCTATTTCACGGCCGATGATGGTAAAGATCTTACCCTTAGCGGCGTCGTTCTTTTCTTTTTTATGATTAATGTTTGCAAATTTTGAATGTCCTGACATAACGGTATTCCTCTCCTTTTTCCTCGTGCAATGGAAAAAACCGGGCTGTAAGAACGAAATATCTGCCGGTTCTTTCTCCGGGATTTCTTATATAATACAATAACATATTTTTTTCTGTCTTGCAAGTTTTTGTAAAGCGGCTATAATAAAACCCATGGAAAAGAATTCTTTTTTTGAAAAAATAAAAAGAAATAGGGCACCGGTGCTTACGGCTGCCGGCCTTCTGATAGCCGGCATCATCACCTGCTGTGCCGTATTGATCCTGGTCCCGGCGTATACATTGGATAATGTGTATGCTTTTTCTCTTAAGGAGGAAAGGCTTCGCTTTTCCACTGAAGAGACAGGTAACCTTCATCCTGAATTTACTGTCTTAAGGGAACGGGGCGTCTCGAAAGTCCGGGAGGAATTTGCCCAGTCAAAGGTAAAATATGGATCTTCGGACGAAACCGTGGTGAAAGTGTCTGATACAGGAGAGATCACCTGCTTAAAAGAGGGAAGTGCCGATATTACGGCCTCCTGGGATCTTCAGTCAGCGGTCTGCCATGTGGATTCTTATGTAGCCATTAAGGATATCAGCTTCCGGCATAAGATCGCCTTCATGAACGTGTTTGAAGAAACAGACCTTCAGGTGGATGTGTATCCGGAAAATGCCACTTTATATGAAGGCGTCACTTTTAAAAACCTGACGCCGGAGCTGGCAGAGATGGATGATGAGGGGCATGTAACGGTGAAAAAGCCGGGTACAGCGCGCTTTTCATTTGCTTCTCACGGTTTTACCGGTGAGACCTCCATCGTGATCTACTCGCCATTGACAGGCATCACCTTCAGTGGAGAAGAGGAAATCACCCTGATCCGGGGCGAGAGCCTGGATTTTTCCTATGAGATCATTCCGGAAGATACCACCGATGCTATCAAGGCTGTGTACGAGGTTTCGGATGAGACCCTGGGTTCCATCGATGAAAACGGGCATTTTACGGCCCTCCAGTCCGGCGATGTTACGGTAGGTCTTACGGTGAATCAGTTTTCAGCTGAAAGCCTGATCCATATCATCGTCCCCCTGGAACGGATCGATCTTTCCTTTGAAGCCCTGACCATCCGGGCACAGGATGCTATCCAGATGCAGGTCTCCTACCTGCCGGAAGATACCACAGAAGACCGTACCATCATCTATACCTCCTCTGACCCGAATATCGTGAGTGTGTCAGAGACCGGTGTGGTGACAGCTCTGAATGCGGGCACCGCCGTGGTAACGGCCGCCTGCGGCGAACATACGGCCCAGGCCACTTTTACCGTGGTGATTCCTGTCACCGGCGTGGTGATCTCGGAAGGCTCCGCGGTACTGAATAAAGGAACTACTCACCAGATCTCGGCATCAGTGATACCGGAGAATACGACGGAAGAGCGGTATATCTCCTGGAGTTCAGATAATATCAACGTAGCCACCGTAGATAATGGCGTGATCACAGCCGTCGGCCCTGGTACGGCCAATATCATCGCGGCCCATGATGACTTTATCGCTATCTGTACCGTGACAGTGCTGTCACCTATCACGGACATTGTCATGGATATCCCGTCGCTGACTTTGTATGAAGGGGCAGCGAGCCAATTGAATGTTATTTATCTTCCTGAAGATACCACGGATGAGCGATGGGTCATGTGGGAGTCCACGAACCCGGGCATAGCGGTGGTGAATAACGGCATGGTATCCGCCCTGTCCCAGGGAGAATGCGATATCATTGCCTACCGGGGCGACCTGGGGACGAAGACCCATGTGACAGTGCTTCCTTATATCCATGTACAAAGCGTGAATGTGGACAGAAGAGAGATCGCTTTCGGCGGACCCGGGGAACAGGTAAGACTGAATGTCAGTGTCCAGCCTGAAAATGCCACGTCCCGAGCGGTAGCTTTCTCCTCTTCGAATCCTGCCATAGCCTCTGTGACAGCGGATGGTGTGGTGACTTCCGGCAATGCAGGAAATTGTGTGATCACGGTTTCTTCCGGCAATGTGGCGGTGCAGGTCCAGGTTTCCGTGGCAGCCGTGGTGCAGAACGTGGTGGTCATGCTGGATCCGGGCCATGACGGCATCCATACCGGCGCCAACTATTACGGCGTTTTGGAGCATAACGCTAATCTACGGGTCTCATTGACCTGCAAGGCTTATCTGGAATCCCATTATCAGGGCGTTACGGTCCTGATGACCCATTCGGATGCTTCCTGTCCGGTGGGCGGTGCAGACCTGAAGCAGGATCTGGAACACCGGGCCCAGATGGCCCAGAATGCAGGGGCGGCCATCCTGGTGAGCCAGCATTTCAATGTTTCTGCCGGCCATTCGGCTTCCGGCTGTGTGGCTTATATCTCGAAAGAACCAAATGTTTACGGCCAATGTGCAGCCCTGGCTAATAATATCCTGGCCCAGATCAGCGGTATGTTCGGACTGACGAACCGGGGATGTGAGACGGCCAACAGCAACCAGTACTTTGATTCCTACGGAAACCCGCTGGATTACTATGCCATCAACCGGCATGCGGCAAACCGCGGGATCCCCGGCATTATCGTAGAACATTGCTTTATGGATCATCCCAGCGATATGGTCTATCTGACTTCCGTTGAATATCTGGACCGCTTCGGCATCGCAGATGCCATAGGTATTGCGAATTACCTGGGACTGGCGCCCAGATAACCAGGGAAACACTGAATAGATCTGCGTTTCCCTAAAATTCATTGACGCCCGGAACAGTTTGCGGTATGATAAGCAAGAGCCCCGCCTTCCTATTAAGGCAGCGGGAGAATAATCGAAGAGCTTACGAGGAAAATGATCATGGAAAAAGCCAGAAGAGTCTTTCTGAAACTGTCGGGAGAAGCATTGTCCGATAAGGAAAAGGGCGGTTATAACCTGGATGTGGTCAGAGATGTGGCCCTGCAGGTGAAGGAAGCGGTGGATGCCGGAACGCAGACAGGCATCATCATCGGCGGCGGCAACTACTGGAGAGGGCGTACCGGTACGGAGATAGACCGGACGAAATCTGACCAGATCGGCATGCTGGCCACGGTCATGAACTGCATCTATGTGTCTGAAGTATTCCGCTCGGTGGGGATGAAGACCGAGGTCTTTACACCCTTCCAGGTGGGGGCCATGACAGAGCTCTTTTCTAAGGATAAGGCCACAGAAGCCTTTGAAAACGGAAAGGTCTGCTTCTTTGCCGGAGGTACAGGACATCCCTATTTCTCCACAGATACCGGCGTCGTGCTCCGGGCTATCGAGATGGAAGCGGAGATGATCCTGCTGGCCAAGTCCATTGACGGTGTCTACGATAAAGATCCGGGCAAGTATCCGGATGCGGTCAGATACAGCGAAGTGTCCATCCGCACGTTGGTGGAGAAGAAGCTGGACGTCATCGATCATACAGCTTCCATGATGTGTGAGGATAATCACATGAAGCTGGCGGTCTTTGACTTAAGAGAAAAGAACAGTATCAGAAACGCATTGAACGGTAAGATCAACGGAACGATCGTTACCGCGTAAATAAACCAGATCTGCCCCTCAAAAAAGGGGTCGCAGGAAGGAGGAAATATGGAACAGGTAATTAGTAACGCAGAAGAAAGAATGGGAAAGACCCTGGCTACGTTGGAAGAAGAATATTCCATGATCCGTGCGGGACGGGCGAATCCGAAGCTTTTAAACAAGCTTACCGTAAACTATTATGGCACTCCTTCGTCTATCCAGCAGGTGGCGAACATATCCGTTCCGGAAGCCCGGATCATCATGATCCAGCCCTGGGAGCGGTCCCTGATCAAAGACATCGAGAAAGCTATCCTTGCTTCTGATATCGGCATTACACCTTCTAATGACGGTAATGTGATCCGTCTGGTGTTCCCGGAACTGACAAAGGAACGCCGTCAGGAATTGTCCAAAGATATCCGCAAAAAAGCAGAGGAAGCGAAGGTCGCTGTCCGCAACATCCGCCGGGATGCGAATGACCAGCTGAAGAAGATGGAAAAAGCGTCGGAGATCACCGAAGATGACCATAAAGACGGCGAGACCCGCATCCAGAAGGCTACGGATAAGTATATCAAACAGATCGATGAAGTGACAGAAAAGAAGACAGAAGAGATCATGACTGTATAAGCAGGCAGCGCTCTCTGATCTTGTGTTTATGAGAAAGGTGAGGGGTGGCCTGACAGGACCGCCTCTCTTTTAGTGAGGACGATATGGATGCTGAACGTGTGATACCGGCCCATGTGGCCATCATCCTGGACGGAAACGGCCGCTGGGCTAAAAAGCGGCATCTGCCGCGGTCATTAGGCCATCGGGAAGGCTGCAAAGTGGTAGAACAGACCGTATATGATGCAGCCAGACTGGGTATTAAATATCTGACAGTCTACGGTTTCTCTACCGAGAACTGGAAACGCTCGGAAGAAGAAGTGGGCGCCCTCATGCAGCTGTTCCGTTATTATATGAAACGGCTGTTAGGCATTGCAAAGGAAAACAATGTTAAAGTGAAGGTCATCGGTGACCGGAGCCGTTTTGATAAAGATATCATCGAGGGCCTGGATGCCCTGGAAAACGAAACAGAAAATAATACCCGGCTGATCTTTACGATTGCCGTGAATTACGGCGGCAGGGATGAGATCCGGCGGGCCATGGTGAAGATGGCGGAAGAGGTACAGGAAGGGACACTGAAGCCGGAAGACATTACCGAAGCCTCAGTACAGGCTCATCTGGATACGAAGGATCTGCCGGATCCTGATCTTCTGATCCGTACCGGCGGTGAACTCAGGATCTCTAACTATCTTCTGTGGCAGATCGCTTACGCGGAACTGTATGTCACGGATGTTCTCTGGCCTGATTTTTCCATGGAAGAACTGAACCGGGCCATCGATGCCTATAACAAGCGGGACAGACGGTTCGGAGGGGTGAAAGAGGAGCAGGAAGCATAATGGCGGAGACAAATGAAAAACAGAAGTCTAAATGGAGCAGTCTCTGGATCCGCATTTTAGGAGGCGCCATCTGTGTGGCTGTCCTGGTCCCGGCCCTTCTTCTGGGCGGTCATGTCTGGTTTGCGGTGATCGCGTTTATTTCCTTAAGCGCCGCTTTTGAGTTCTACCGTCTTTTCGGTATGGAGAAAAAACCGGCAGCCTGGGCCGGCTATGTCTCAGCTGTTATCTATCTGACGGCTGTGGGCTTCCGGGCAGAAAAGTGGTATCTGGCAGCGGCAGCCGGCGGTTTCCTTCTTTGCATGTCTGTCTATGTCCTGGACTACCGGCGGATGGATGCAGAGAAAGCCCTGGTGTCATTCACCGGCTTCTTTTATACCGCTGTCCTGCCTTCCAGCCTGGTGCTGATGCGGGACCTGAAGGGCGGCCTTTATCTGGTGATCCTGACGGTCATAGCCTCCTGGGGCTGCGATGTCTTTGCTTATTTTACTGGCATGGCTTTGGGAAAGCATAAAATGTCCCCGGTCTTAAGCCCGAAAAAATCTGTGGAAGGCGCTGTGGGCGGCGTACTGGGAGCGGCCTTGCTGGCCCTGGTCTTTGCCCTGGTGTTTTCCGGGAAATTGCCGGAATTTAAACATCCTGTGCCCACGTGTATGGCGGTAGCTGCGGCTGCCTCTCTGTTATCCATGGCAGGAGATCTTTTAGCTTCCGCGTTTAAACGGCACCGGAACATCAAGGATTACGGTCATCTGATCCCGGGCCACGGAGGGATCCTGGACAGGTTTGATTCCTTCTTCTTTGTCGCGCCGGTCATTTATTATCTGGCACAGGTATTCTTATCATGAAACGGTTAAGTATTCTGGGATCCACCGGATCCATCGGTACACAGACACTGTCTGTCGTAAGAGAGAATAAAGATCTGAAGGTTGAAGCCCTGGCGGCCAAAAGCAATATTGACCTTCTGGAACAGCAGGCCAGGGAATTTAAGCCTAAGCTGGTCTGCGTTTATGAAAAAGAAGCAGCAAAGACCCTGAAAGACCGGCTGAAAGACACGAAGATCCGCGTAGCCGCCGGTATGGAGGGCCTGATAGAAGCGGCCGTCATCAAAGAGGCCGATATCGTGGTGGGGGCCGTGGTAGGAATGATCGGCATCCGGCCCACCATTGAAGCCATCAAAGCCGGAAAAGACATCGCCCTGGCGAATAAAGAGACCTTAGTCTGCGCCGGGCATCTCATCATGCCCCTGGTAAAAAAGACAGGGGTGAAGCTGCTGCCTGTGGATTCGGAGCATTCCGCCATTTTCCAGTGTCTGCACGGGGAGGAACAGAATAAGGTCAGCCGTATCCTTCTGACAGCTTCCGGCGGGCCTTTCCGGGGCTATACGAAGGAAATGCTGAAAAACGTCAGGCCGGAGGATGCTTTGAAACATCCTAACTGGAGCATGGGTGCGAAGATCACCATCGATTCTTCTACGATGGTCAATAAAGGCCTGGAGGTCATGGAGGCCAGGTGGCTGTTCAATGTGCCCTATGATAAGATCGAAGTGGTAGTCCAGCCCCAGAGCATCATCCATTCCATGGTGGAATTTGAGGATGGAGGCATCAAGGCCCAGCTGGGGACGCCGGATATGCGGCTGCCCATCGCCTATGCCTTATTTTACCCTGACCGCCGTCCCTTATCCGGTGACCGGCTGGATTTTTCAAAACTTTCCGCCATTACCCTGGAAAAACCGGACCTGGAAGTCTTTGAAGGCTTAAAGATAGCCTATGATGCGGGAAAGCGAGGGGGAACAGCCCCTACGGTCTTTAATGCCGCCAATGAATTTGCGGTCTCTGAGTTTCTTAAGGGCAGGCTTTCCTATCTGGGGATCATCGAATGTATAAAAACAGCACTTTCTTCCGTCCCGTTCACAGAAAAGCCATCACTTAAGTGTATTCTTGATACAGAAGAAAAAACTTACGAGGTACTTAGATCTTGTCAACTGTAGTCAGTATTATTGCTTTTATCATCATTATAGGGCTGGTGATCTTTATTCACGAGTTCGGACACTATCTGGCCGCCAAACGGAATGGTGTGGGCGTTGTGGAACTAGCTATAGGTATGGGGCCGGACATCGTCTCATGGGTGAAGAACGGCACCAAATACAGCGTCAAATGGATCCCCTTCGGGGGCTACTGCATGATGCTGGGCCAGGAGAATTTCCTGCCGGACACGGAGACGGAAGGAGAGGATATCGTCTCTGATGAAGAGCATGCCTTCCGGAATAAGTCAGTCTGGCAGCGGATCGCAGTCATTGCGGCCGGCCCCATCTTTAATTTTCTGCTGGCTATAGTACTAGCCATTTTGCTGACCGCCATGATCGGTACCACCACATCGAAGATCGGTGCGGTGTCTGAGGGATATCCGGCAGCGGAGGCAGGCCTTCAGGCCGGAGATGAGATCGTGAAGCTGAATAAAACACGGACCCATCTGTTTTCGGACATTACCATGTACTTCACCCTGCATGAGGGGGAGACCGTGGAAGTGACCTATAAACGTGGCGGAGAGAAGCATACAGCCGTCCTGACGCCCCAGTACTCTGAAGAACAGGGACGTTATCTCATAGGCATCATGTCGGCAGGACGGGAGTCTGGCCTGAACTTTGTAAACACCCTGCGCTATGGCTTCTATGAATTTGAGTATAATGCATCGGCTGTCATCAAGTCGCTGGGCATGCTGTTTTCCGGGAAAGCGTCCTTAAATGACCTTTCCGGCCCGGTGGGAATGGCTGGCATCGTCCATGATATCGTGGATGAAGTCCAGGAAGACACAAAGAACGAGGGCTTTTGGACTACGGCTTACTGGGTGATCGTGAATCTGATCAACTTTATGATCCTGATCTCCGCGAACCTGGGTGTCATGAACCTGCTGCCCATTCCGGCAGTAGATGGAGGAAGACTCTTATTCCTCATTATCGAGGTGATCATCGGGAAACCGGTGCCGAAGAAGTTTGAAGGTATCGTTACAGTGGCAGGCTTTATTATGCTGGCACTTCTCATGGTAGCTGTCCTGTTTAACGATATCCGGAAGATATTTATCTGAATGATATGGCTTCTCAGAAGTGGGAAGCCTTTCTTTAAAGGAGTTGGTCATGTATCGCGATGAAACAAAGCTGATCCATATAGGGGACCGGGTGATAGGCCATGGAAACCCCATCCTGATCCAGTCTATGACAAATACGAAGACCGAAGATGTGGAGGCTACCGTTCGGCAGATCCTGAAACTGGAAGAAGCCGGCTGTGAGATCATCCGGTGCACAGCGCCTACGGAAGAGGCCTGCAAAGCTCTGAAAGAGATCAAAAAACGTATCCACATCCCCTTGGTGGCGGACATCCATTTTGATTACCGGATGGCCATCATGTCCGTGGAGAATGGGGCGGATAAGATCCGGATCAATCCCGGGAACATTGGCTCTAAGGAAAGGATCCGGGAAGTGGCGGAGGCCTGCCGGGCTTACGGCGTCCCTATCCGGGTGGGGGTGAATTCCGGTTCTCTGGAGAAAGAACTTTTAGAGAAATACGGCGGTGTCACGGCGGAAGCCCTGGTGGAGTCCGCCATGGATAAAGTCCACATCCTGGAGGACCTGAACTTTGACGACCTGGTGGTCTCCATTAAATCCTCTGATGTGATGATGTGTGTGAAAGCCCATGAGCTGATGGCGCCGGTCTGCCCTTATCCTTTACATGTGGGCATCACCGAAGCCGGCACACTTACCGCCGGGAATATCAAGTCATCCATCGGACTGGGGCTCATTTTGAGCCAGGGCATAGGGGATACCATCCGGGTATCGCTGACCGGGGACCCGGTGGAAGAGATCCGTTCCGCCAAGATCATTTTAAGGACCCTGGGCTTACGGAAGGGTGGTATCGAAGTGGTTTCCTGCCCCACCTGCGGACGGACGGAGATCGACCTGATCGGCCTGGCGAACCGGGTGGAGACCATGGTCCAGAAGTATGATCACCTGAATATCAAGGTGGCAGTCATGGGCTGCGTGGTCAATGGGCCGGGAGAAGCCAGGGAAGCGGATATCGGCATCGCCGGCGGCAAAGGCACGGGTATCCTGATTAAAAAGGGGGAGGTCATCCGGAAACTGAAAGAAGAAGAGCTGTTAGGCGCCCTGGAAGAAGAACTCAAGACCTGGCAGACAGCGTAAAAAGCAAGGATGATACGGGTTTTCAACATTGACATAAAACCGGTCGTCACGTAAACTAAAGATATGGAAAAAGGCAGCGGGCACAGGGTCCGCGCTGAAAAAGAAAATGGAGGATATGATATGGCACTTGTAAACATGGATTTCCAAAGCGCGTTTACCAATGGCAATACGGAGATCACCGTGATCCTTCCGGATATGCCCTGGGGCACCACACCGGAGCAGTTCTATAAGAGCGGAAAGAAATACCCGGTCCTGTGGCTTTTACACGGCACCTTCGGCGATCACACCGACTGGATCCGTAAATCAAACATTGAACTGTATGCCTGCGAGCGTGACTGCATCGTGGTCATGATGTCAGCCCTGAATACGGTCTATGACAACTGGCCGGATTTCTGCATGGGTCATGATAACTTCAAGCTCATCACCGAAGAACTGATGCCCATGATCCAGGGCTGGTTCCCGGCATCTGACAAGCGGGAAGATAACTTCATCGCCGGCCTGTCCATGGGCGGCCGCGGCACCATGAAGATCTCCCTGGAGCGCCCGGACCTCTTCGGCGGCGCTGCTGCATTGTCCTCAGTTCCGACAGATTTGGATGGAGACAGAGAACATCTGGAGAAACTGTTTGATATGACGAAGGAAGAACTGGCAGCGAACAACCAGCTCAGGATGGAAGGCAGGACCTGGAATGATATGCATCGTTCCGGCTCTGTGGAAGCCTACCTGAACGGCCGTGACAATACCTGGCGCCACATCAAGGAACGTCAGGAAGACGGCACCATCGTTCCCAAATATTTCTTCTCCATGGGCACAGAGGATCCTTCCTACTTAAGCGGCAACTATCAGAAATTTAAAGAGTATGCACAGTCTCTGGGCGTGAATGCCATGTATACCGAAGGCCCCGGCCGTCATGAGTGGCGGGTATGGGACCGCGATATCCAGCTGGCACTGGACTATTTCGGCATCGGTACAGACAAAAACGCAGGAAACCCGTTCTGATCCTTCAGAGGTTAAGATCTAAAAAAGAAGCGCCCGGGGCAGCCCGGGCGCTTTTTGAGGTCAGGGGAAGGCGGGGACACCTCATCCGCCCCTTCGGGGCACCTTCCCCTCAAGGGGAAGGCAAAGACACCTCATCCGCCCCTCCGGGGCACCTTCCCCTCAAGGGGAAGGCAGGAACAAGGCTTCCCCTTGAGGGGAAGCTGTCACGCGCAGCGTGACTGATGAGGTGTCCATCTTTTTCCTTGCTTTTTATAAGGGTTTATGATATAATCTTACGGCTATGAGATTTGACCATGAAGGAGAGTTAACATGAGTCTGAAAATTGAGAAACTCGAAGGTAATATGGCGAAACTGACCATCGAGTGTACTGCAGAAGAATTTGAAGCGGCTGTCCAGCAGTCGTATCTGAAGAACAGAAACCGTATCAGCATCCCCGGCTTCCGTAAAGGAAAAGCGCCCCGGGTCATGATCGAGAAAATGTACGGTGTGGGCGTTTTCTATGAAGACGCCGTGAATGACCTGATCCCGAAGGCTTATCAGGAAGCACTGGAAAGTGAAGAAGGAAAAGAACTGACCGTCGTGTCCCAGCCTGATATCGATGTGGTCCAGATAGAGAAGGGCCAGCCCTTTATCTTCACGGCCGATGTGGCATTGAAGCCGGAAGTGACTTTAGGACAGTATAAGGATTTTGAAGATATCGTAAAGAAGGACGTGGAGATCACAGACGAGGACGTGCAGGCTGAGCTTGACAGAGTCCGCAATCAGAACTCCCGTACCATCAATGTAGATGACCGCCCCCTGGAAATGGGTGATACAGCTGTCATTGATTATGAAGGCTTCCAGGATGGTGTGGCTTTCGACGGCGGCAAGGCAGAGAATCAGGACCTGGTATTAGGTTCCCATACCTTTGTGGACACCTTTGAAGAGCAGCTGGTGGGTAAGTCCATCGGTGAAGAATGCGAAGTCAATGTGACCTTCCCCGAAGAATACCAGGCACCGGAACTGGCCGGAAAGCCCGCGGTATTTAAGGTTAAGATCAACGGCATCAAGGTGAAAGAACTTCCGGAACTGAATGATGAGTTCGCAGAAGAAGTTTCTGACTTTGATACCCTGGATGAATATAAAGAAGACCTGAAGAAGAAACTGGCCGAGCAGAAGCAGACCACCGTGAATGCTGAATATCAGACAGAAGTGCTGAAAAAAGCGGTGGAAAATGCAGAGATGATCATCCCGGATGCCATGACGGATTACGAAGCTGAGCAGATGGTGAATGAATACTCACAGCGGATGCAGATGCAGGGCCTGTCCATCGATACATATCTGCAGATCACCGGCCAGACATTGGCCCAGCTGAAAGAGCAGATGAAGGATCAGGCATTGAGCCGGATCAAGAACTCTCTGGTACTGGAAGCTATCGCAGAAGCAGAGCAGGTGGAAGTGTCTGAAGAAGACATTGACGCTGAGATCAAGAAGATGGCTGAAAGCTATGGCCTGGAAGAAGAACAGGTCAGGACCTTCATGACAGAAACAGAGATGGATTCTCTGAAGAATGACCTGAAGAGACAGAAGGCACTGGAGCTTATCAGCGCTTAAGGAGGTTTAACGTGGCATTAGTTCCGACAGTAATAGAGGAGACAAACCGGGGCGAGAGAGCCTTTGATATTTATTCCCGTCTCTTAAAAGAGAGGATCGTCTTTTTGGCAGATGAAGTGAACGATGTGACTGCCGGACTGGTGGTGGCACAGCTTCTGTTCCTGGAGTCTGAAGACCCTAATAAGGACATCTCCCTGTACATTAATTCTCCCGGCGGTTCCATTTCCGCAGGCATGGCTATCTATGACACCATGCAGTACATCAAGTGCGATGTTTCCACCATCTGTGTGGGCATGGCGGCATCCATGGGTGCTTTCCTGTTAGCCGGCGGCACGAAGGGTAAGCGTTATGCACTGCCGAATTCCGAGATCCTGATCCATCAGCCCTTAGGCGGCGCCCAGGGCCAGGCTACGGAGATCGAGATCGCAGCGAAGCATATTTTAAAGATCAGAGAAAAGATGAACCGGATGCTCTCCGAATTCACCGGACAGGATCTGGAAGTCATTCAGCGGGATACTGACCGTGATAACTGGATGGATCCTGAAGAAGCCATGAACTATGGCCTGATCGACGAGATCATCAAGGCACACTGATACCTGTATTAATTTCAAGGAGAACAGCTTTGGCGAATAATCAGGAAGAACAATACCGCTGCTCCTTCTGCGGCAAAACTAACGGACAGGTCCGGAAGATGATCGCCGGCAGGTCCCGCGGCACCTTCATCTGTGATGAATGTGTGGCCCTGTGCCAGGAGATCATAGAGGACGAGTTACGCTTTGAAGAGCATGAGGCTCCGGAGATCACCTTGTTAAAGCCCATGGAGCTCAAGGCGCGGCTTGACGAATATGTGATCGGACAGGACGAAGCAAAGAAGGCTCTTTCTGTTGCGGTATACAACCATTATAAGAGGATCCTGAATAAGGCGAACCGGCTGGACGATGTGGAGATCCAGAAGAGTAATGTGCTCTTGATAGGTCCCACGGGTTCCGGTAAGACTTATCTTGCCCAGACCCTTGCGAAGATGCTGAATGTTCCCTTCGCCATTGCAGACGCCACCTCATTAACAGAGGCCGGTTATGTAGGCGAAGATGTGGAGACCATTCTGCTGAAACTGATCCAGGCGGCAGAGTATGATCTGGACAGGGCAGAGATGGGCATCATCTACATCGATGAGATCGATAAGATCTCCAAGAAGGGCGAGAATGTTTCCATCACCCGGGATGTGTCCGGTGAAGGTGTGCAGCAGGCGCTCTTAAAGATCATCGAAGGAACACAGGCCAATGTACCGCCTCAGGGAGGAAGAAAGCATCCGCAGCAGGAATGCATCCCC
>CACZSO010000053.1 GCA_902783795.1 uncultured Eubacteriales bacterium | reverse complement strand
TACGGAAGACCAGGAACCGGCCGAAGAGGAGGTCCGGCAGATCACTCTGACGAAAGACCAGATCAGCTTCGGGACTCTGGAACAAGGTGTCACCGGGGAACCGGTTGTTTTTCAGGTCATCAATGAAGGAAATCAGGATGTCAGCCTTAAATGGACGAAGACGGATATCAATGGTGCTTTCTATCTGGATGTTCCTTCCTCAGAGATCGCGCCCGGAGAAGAAATTGATTGCTGTGTCGGAATGACAGAAGGGCTGGAGCCAGGGGATTATTCCGCAACCATCCTCTTTGAAGATGAGGAAGACGGGACCAGTAATGCGACACTGGGCATTTCCGTTAAGATCAAAGAAAAACCGGAACCTGAGCCGGATGACAGGCCGGCGCCAAAACCTGAGCAGGATACGACGGAAAAACCAAAGCCCACACCCGGATCCAGGGAAAAGAAAGGTTCAAAAAAGACATCAGAAACCAAGAAAGAAACGCAGAAAAAGACGAAAAGGTCAAAAAAGGCAGCGCGCTATAAAATACGAGTAACTCTTAAACCGGGCTCTGCCGGAAAAGTAACCGGCATGGGAACTTTCAAGAGAGGGCAGAACACGATCCTGACCGCCTATGCGAAAAGAGGATACTCTTTTGACGGATGGTATGATACCGACGGGGACCTGATCGATGATGAGAAATATATTGTACTGAACAATATACAGGAGAATTTCCATTATATTGCCAGATACAAGCATGTCTATTATAAGATCAACCTGACCTCATCCAGCAAAAAGCTCGGAAAGGTATCCGGCGGCGGCAAGTATCAGTACGGCCAGGATGCGGTCATCAAAGCGGTTCCCAAGAAAGGCTGTGTTTTTGCCGGCTGGTTTGAGGATGGGGAACTTCTGAGCCGGGAAAAAGAACTTGTTCTTGAAGATGTGGAGGAAAACAGGAACATCAAGGGAGTTTTCCGTCCCGGTCTGCATCAGATCTACACTTCCTGCTATCCGGCTGATGCAGGAGAGATCACCGGAGAAGGCGCCTATGCAGACGGAGAAGATGTCCTCCTGACTGCCACCGCAAGAGAAGGGTATATCTTCCGCGGATTCCTTTTGAATAATCAGATCATCTCCACCAAAAAAGCCTATAAGATAAGAAAGCTTGACCGGGACTTATCCATCACGGCATACTTTGAGAAAGAAAATGAATCCCGCTATGAGATGGTGTCCGGTGTGGCGAATAAAGGCGGCGCAATCTCTCCTTCCGGATCCTTGTGGATCGGGGAGCATGGTTCGATCACCTATACCATGGCACCGGATAACGGTTTTGCGATCCAGGAAGTATATGTGGACGGAAAGCCTGTGGGAGCAAAAAACTCTTACACATTGAAAGACATTTCCGAAGACCATGAGATTTCGGTGGTGTTTGCTCCTAAGAAAGATAATGAGAAACATGTAAAAAAGGATAAAGTGATTACGAAAGAAGAAGCCAAACAGTATTCTACCATGAAACTGTATCCGGCTACGGAGGATGATGAGGAAAGGTCTTCCGAACTGATCACACCGGAGATGTATCAGAAGATGAAATCCGAAGGGGACCTTTCGGACATCATCATGATCGATAAACAGAATATTGTCGGGGTAGATGATTCCGACCTGCCTGAAAAGGTTGATGCCTATAATTATGATGAGGCAGAGGGCCTCTTTCAGATGATGGATCTCACGCCCGATGCGACCCTGGACCTGATCCGGGAAAGGAAAGACAAGGATCTTGTCAAGACAGCATATGACTATAACCTTCTGAACATTCTGATCAATAACCAATACCTTATTCCTGATAAGGAGGAGGAAGTCAATGACGTTTTTGAAGACGACAAGACGATCGATGACATGTTTGAATTCATCGATGCCGTTTTGACCAAGGAAAAGAAAATGGACCTCTTCGGCGGGCAGGAGTACACAGTGAGCATCGGCATCACCCCGGTTGATGATCTTCAGGAAGAAGAGAAAGCGGAGATGGAAAAAGCCGGAGCTGTGATCGATGAATTCTTTTATATCACTGTCAACAAACAGAGGGGAGAGGAAGACCCCATCCTTGTAGAAGAACTTGAAAACCCGATCCGGATTACCATGGATAAGCCAAAGGGCGAAGAAGTTAACTGTGTTGTCCACTACCATAAAGGAAAGATTGAGATCCTCGATGACATCGATGATTCCCCGGACACGATCACCATTAAGACAGCAACATTTTCTCCCTATGCCTTTGCAAAGAAAACAGGCAGCAAGGGATTCCCGATCTTACCTCTGGCAGGAGGAGCGGCAGTTCTCGTACTTCTCGCCATTGCTTTATTGTTGAAAAAGGAAGGAGGCAGAGGATGAATAAACTGAATAAAGATGATCTGGCAGCGGTTGCCGGCGGCTTTCAGGAAGTCAACAAAGACCTTCCGACAAAAGGATTAAATATCAAATGTCCAAAATGTGGCAGCAGCAAGGGGGACTCTTTTCTGAGAGGTGCCCTGTATGATGATTCAATCGGCTCTGTCCAGTATCAATGCAGATGCGGATGCGCTTTTGTGGTTTACAAGAGCAGGGTCATATTAAAGAATGATTTTATTAAGCTATGTAAAGATAAGGGGATCTCTTACCCCTTCGTCTAATTGATATAATAGATATGAATAATTGAAAACAGGAGGAATATCATGTCAGAAAAGAACTATAAGATCAATACCAAATGTGTTCAGTCCGGTTATCGTCCCGGCAACGGAGAGCCCAGACAGATCCCGATCATCCAGTCTACGACTTTCAAGTATGATACCAGCGAGGCGATGGGACGGCTTTTTGACTTAGAGGACGCCGGTTACTTCTACACCAGGCTGCAGAACCCGACCAATGACTATGTTGCGGCTAAGATCGCAGACATGGAAGGAGGAACGGCAGGAATGCTGACTTCTTCCGGCCAGGCTGCAAATCTCTTTGCCATCTTTAACATCTGCGAGGCCGGTAGCCACATTGTGGCTTCTTCTTCCATCTACGGCGGAACCTTTAACCTGATTTCCGTGACCATGGCCAAGATGGGGATCGAATCCACTTTTGTGTCACCCGACGCCAGTGAAGAAGAGCTGATGGCAGCCTTCAGGCCTAATACCAGAGTCATGTTTGGTGAGTCCAT
>CACZSO010000052.1 GCA_902783795.1 uncultured Eubacteriales bacterium | reverse complement strand
TAGGTTGAATTATCCTTTTATGGATCCTGACAGTCGATTATCGATGATCATTGTTATTCTGCTGTTCATCGCCTCCGCGTACTTTGCCCTGACGGAGACAGCGATAGCATCAGTATCCAGAAACCGTATGAAAGTTGCCTCTGAACGGGGGGACTCCCGGGCAAAAAAAGTAATGTATGTCCTGGATCATTTCGAGGACGCCATTACGACACTTCTGATCCTGACGAATATAGCGCATATTGCGGCGGCATCCCTCGCGACGGTGGTCGTGACCAGAAAGTGGGGGCTTTCCGCGGTGACATTGTCCACGGCCGCAGTAACACTTCTCATGTTCTTCTTCAGTGAAATGCTTCCGAAGAGTATCGGCAAGAAAATATCGGAAAAGGCAAGCCTGGCATGCTCAGGCCTTTTAGTGGTGCTGATGAAACTGTGTACGCCCTTTACCTTTATCCTGACATCTATCAGTAATGCCGTTATGAAACGGGCCCGGCAGGAAGAAGAAGCGACCGTTACAGAGGATGAACTGTATGACATTATCGAAGATATGGCCGAAGAGGGCGATATTTCTGATGAGCAGTCAGAACTTATCTCCCAGACGCTTCAGTTCTCCGATGTCACGGCGGCCAGCATACTGACGCCGCGGGTAGACGTGGCAGCGCTGGATGTGAACGAAAGCCCAGAAGAAGCCCTGGAATACATCCGCTCTCAGAACCACAGCCGGATCCTGGTCTATGAAGAGACCATCGACCGGGTAGTGGGTGTCCTGCAGATCCGTAAATTTCTGCGTGCCTATATCGCAGAGCAGAAGATCCCTGACTTAAGGTCTTTGGTGGATGAGGTGTACTTCACCCATCAGAGCATCCAGGTGGATGAACTGCTTCTTAACATGTCGAAGCGCAAGCTTAACATGGCTGTCGTAACAGATGCTTACGGCGGTACGCTGGGCGTGGTCACGGTGGAGGACATTCTGGAAGAACTGGTGGGCGAGATCTGGGACGAAGACGACGAGATCCGCGAACCCATCGTCCGGCTGACAGAGAATACCTATCTCTGCGATGCGGACGAGACAGTCCAGGATGTGTTCGATTTTATGGAATTTGAGGATCCGGAAGAAGAGGAGAATGAAGAACGTTTCATGAACCTTCTCATGGCAGACTGGATCATGGAAAGTCTGGGACATATTCCGGAGAAAAATGAGGCCTTTGATTATGACCGCTTACATGTCAGTGTGGCGGAGATCGATCATAACCGGATCTATAAGATCCTGATAGAAGTGCTGCCTGAAGAGACAGAAGAAGAGGAGGCTTAAGTCATGATCATTGCATTTGTGACTGCAGGCATCGCTCTCTGCATCCTGCTCTCAGCTTATTTTTCCGGCTCTGAAATGGCCTTGTCTTCCTGCAACCAGGTACGTCTGGAAAATGAGACAGAAAAGGGGTCTAAAAAGGCAAAACGCGCGCTGAAGTTATCACAGAACTTCGACGATACATTGTCCACCATCCTGATCGGCAATAACCTGGTGAATACGGCAGCGTCATCATTGACGACAGTCCTGGTGATCCTTATAACAGGGGCTGACCGTCTGAACTGGCTGGGAACGCTCATTGTGACCATCCTGGTCATCATTTTCGGCGAGACTATCCCGAAGATCTTCGGGAAGAAGAACGCGAACCGTTTTTCCATGAATGTTTCCGGGACTTTGTCGACGCTGCGGATCCTTTTGTACCCGCTGACCTGCCTGGTGGTGTTTGTCACGAACCTGCTGACCCGGTTCCTTAAGGAAGATGTTTCCAAGGATAATGAGGAAGAGTCCGTAGAAGAGCTTCAGTCCATTATTGAAACGGCAGAGGATGAGGGCGTGCTGGATTCCGAGCGGTCGGAGATGGTGGCAGCGGCTATCGATTTTTCGGATAAACAGGCGGATGAAGTCATGACGGCCCGGGTGGATGTCCAGGCCATCGATATCGATGATGACCGCAAAAATATCGTAGAAACGGCGCTTTTAAGCAATCACAGCCGTATCCCGGTCTATGAAGGAACCATAGACCATATCATCGGTGTAGTCCATCTGAACCATCTTTTGAAGGCCCTTTCCGTGGATGAACAGACGGATATCCGCGCCATCCTGATGGAACCGGCTTATGTGTATAAGACGACGAAACTGCCCCAGGTACTGGATATGTTCAAGAAGAAACGGCAGCATCTGGCAGTGGTCACAGACGAATATTCCGGCACCCTGGGCGTTATTTCCCTGGAGGATGTGCTGGAGCAGATCGTGGGCGAGATCTGGGACGAAACGGATACCGTGGAAGAGGAAGTGGTGGTCCTGAATGAGGACATTTTCCGCATAGACGGCGATATGTCCATTGCTGATTTCCTGGAACTCATAGGTTACCCGGAAGATGAATTCGACTATGAATCCTCTACAGCCGGCGGTTTCGCTATCGAATTTTTCGGAGATTTCCCGAAGGAAGGCGATAATTTCATCTTTGGAGATTTTAAGATCACGGTCACCGGCATGGAAGAACGCCGGGTGACAGAGCTTCTTCTGGAACGTCAGAAAGAAGAGACAGAAGAGGAAGAAGCATAAAAAAGCGGCGGCCGGCACATAAAGTGCCGGCCGCCCTTTCATAAAGTTCACAGCTTTTTTTCCAGCCAGGAAAGGATGTCCTGGTAGACTTGATCCCGGTCCAGTTCATTCAGAATCTCATGACGGTCGCCGGGGTAGAGTTTAAGTGTAACATCATGTAAGCCGGTTTCTTTCAGCTCGGCTTCCACCTTCCGGCAGGCTTCTGACCCGCCTACCGGGTCCAGTTCCCCGGATGTGATGAGGATGGGCAGGTCTTTTTTGATCTTATCAAAATCCTGCTTCTTTGCCAGCTGTTTCAGCACCGTAAAGAAATCTTTATAGGCGGAGGACGTGAACATAAAGCCGCAAAGAGGATCGGCCACATACCGGTCTACATTTTCATCATTGCGGGAAAGCCAGTCCACGTCGGTGCGGTTCGGGGCAAAGGGCTTATTATTCTGTCCCAGGGCCATGCCGGTCAGCATTTTAGAGCGGAACATACCGCCTCTCATGGAAGTGGTGAGCTTCGCAGCGGTCTGCCCGGCGGAGGCCAGTGCCTTTGGAATGTATCCGGTCCCCATGATGATGGCGCCCTGCAGCGGCTCACTGAACCGAGTCAGATATTTTCTTACCATAAAGGAACCCATGCTGTGGCCCAGGATAAAAACAGGGACACCGGGGAAGCTTTTCATGGCTTCTTCGGTTATGAGATGCATATCATCCACTACGATGACATCGCCATTTGATTCAGCGAAAAAGCCCAGCTTATCCTGGGATGTCACTGAAGAGCCGTGGCCCAGGTGGTCATGCCCGATGACCGCAAAGCCATATCCGGTAAGGAAAGCAGCAAAATCATGGTACCGGTCGATATATTCTGCCATGCCGTGGACCAGCTGCAGTACCGCCCGGACTTCCTGGTCCGGTGTCCAGAGGATCACATGAAGATCCGTCAGCCCATCATGGGACTTGAGGGTAAAATGCTCTTTGTTCATGGAAAAACCTCTTTCTTACTTCAGATATTTTTCAATGTATTTATCTCCGTAGCCATAATGTTCGGCTATATAATCCAGGTCTTTATCTCCGCGGCCTGAAAGGTTCACCAAAATAGAGCCGGGGCGTCCTTCCTTTGCGGTCCGGATGGCATAAGCCAGGGCATGGGAACTTTCGATGGCAGGAATGATGCCCTCGAAACGGCAGAGCATGAATAAAGCTTCTATGGCCTCTTCATCGTCCACGGTGACATAATTCACCCGGCCAAGGTCATGGAGCAGGGCATGTTCCGGACCCACGGCAGGATAGTCCAGGCCGGAAGCGTTGGAATAGACCGGGGCGGGTTCGCCATCTTCATCAGAAAGCATCAGGCTGTTGAAGCCGTGCATGACGCCCTCGCTGCCATAGGTGACGGTGGCAGCATGATCCCCCATCTTAGGTCCGCGGCCCAGAGGCTCGACCCCGTAGATCTCCACAGGATCCGCCAGGAAGGGGACGAACAGGCCGATGGAATTCGAGCCGCCGCCCACACAGGCGCAGATCTTATCCGGCAGGTGGCCGGTCTGTTCCAGAAACTGGGCACGGGCCTCGTCGCCCACCACCTGCTGGAAATCGCGTACCATCAGGGGGAAGGGGTGAGGACCGGCAGCAGTGCCGATGCAGTAGATAGCATCTTTATATTCACGGGCGTAGGCTTCAAAAGCCGCGTCCACAGCCTCTTTCAGCGTTTTGTTTCCGAAAGTTACGGGGATCACGCGGGCCCCCAGCATCTTCATGCGGCTCACATTCGGGGCCTGTTTCGCTATATCGACCTCGCCCATGTAAATATCACATTCCAGGCCGAAATAGGCGGCTGCGGTAGCCAGGGCTACACCATGCTGTCCGGCGCCGGTCTCTGCGATCAGCTTTTTCTTTCCCATGTACTTGGCCAGCAGGCCTTCACCCATGCAGTGGTTCAGCTTATGGGCGCCGGTATGGTTCAGGTCTTCCCGCTTGATATATATCTGCATCCGGCCCAGCAGGTTAGACAGACGCTCACAATGATAGAGCGGGGTGGGACGGCCCTGGAAATCTTTGCGAATGCGCCTCAGCTCTGAGATAAAACGGGCGGACTGGGCGATAGTCTGGTAACCTTCGGCATATTCGGCGAAAGCCTTGATGAGCTCCGGATCCGTCAGGTAGTTTCCGCCGTAGCGGCCGAAATATCCGTCTTCAGACGGATACTCCTTAAGATAATTGTCAAAATCACGGTACTTGTTCATACTGACTCCTGTTAGAAAACTTTGCAGATTTAAAGAAGAGGCCGTATATAAGCACCTGGTCTTTAAGGCAGAGTTTACCTTAAGTTTATAAGAATGTCAATGTACGGGCGGAGAATGATAGACTGTACTTAAAAATATCTGCCGAAGGCAAAAGAGTCGTTGTTTATATGGATAATACTGCTGAATAGGCAAAATAAACAAAAGGAAAAGGAAAAAACGTGGATTTTGACGAAGGTATTTGTAATTTTTTATAAATTTCTCAAAAAAATCCTTGAAATATTCTTCATTTTTTCATATAATGTTCACAACAAACAAATTCCGCGCTTTTAAAAAGCGTCTGGAAAAGTAAGGAGGAAAAAGAAAAGCGCTATGAAAGGTGTAAAAAAACTGAAACATTTTTGGGCGCTGTATTTGCTGATGCTCCCCGGCTTTGCCTATCTGATCATCAACAACTACATTCCTATGACAGGTATCATAATTGCCTTCAAAAAGTATAACGTCAATTATGGTATTTACAGGAGCCCATGGAACGGACTGAATAACTTCAAGTTCCTTGTTTCAAATGACCTGGCCTTGATCCTCAGAAACACGATCCTGTACAACCTGGTATTCATAGCCCTGGGTCTGGTTGCATCTGTTTCTCTGGCGATCATGATTTCGGACATTGTCAACCCCACAGCCAAGAAGATCTATCAGAGCTTTGTTATGATGCCCTTCTTGATTTCCATGGTTATCGTGTCCTACATTGTCTACGCGTTCATGAGCGGTGATAACGGCCTGATCAACAAGACCTTCAGAGAGCCCTTCGGCCTTCAGAAGATCACCTGGTATTCATACCCGAAACCATGGCCGTTCATCCTGGTCTTTGTGCATTTGTGGAAGGGGGCTGGCTACGGAACCCTGATCTACATTGCCGGTATTGCCGGCATCGACAAAGAACTGTATGAGGCAGCCCGTATCGACGGTGCGTCCCGCTGGAAACAGATCAAAGCTATCACACTGCCGCATCTGATTCCCTCCATGATCACTTTGACCATGCTGTCTATCGGACGTATCTTCTATTCAGACTTCGGTCTTTTCTATCAGGTGCCTCAGAACTCAGGTGCTTTGTTCTCTGTAACGCAGACCATTGATACATACGTATATCGAGCACTGATCCAGGTCGGCGGTATCGGAAAATCAGCTGCTGCCGGTTTCTTCCAGTCAGTAGTAGGCTTCCTGTTCGTCATGGGATCTAACCTGCTGGTCCGTAAGATCAGTCCCGACAATGCGATGTTCTAAAGGAGGATGTAATAATGCTTAGATCAAAAAGTAATATCAGATATCAGATAATTCTTAATGTCATTATGACTATCTGTTCCCTGATCGTCCTTCTGCCCATGGTGCTGCTGTTTATGTCTTCTATTTCTTCAGAGAGTTCTCTGCTGAACTACGGCTATAACTTTATTCCCCGTGAATTCAGCCTGTCATCCTATGGATATATCTGGAAGAATAAAGAAGTCATTTTCCGGTGCTATGCGAACACGATCATCGTAACAGCTTTCGGTACTGTCGTTCATGTCCTTCTGGTTCTGGCGTTTGCGTATCCGCTGTCACTTCCGGATCTTCCGGCTAAGAACGTATTCAACTTCCTGCTCATCTTCACCATGCTGTTCAACGGCGGTCTTGTTCCGTCCTACATCATGTGGACCACCTGGTTCGGTATCAAGAACACCCTGTGGGCTCTGATCCTTCCCGGTCATCTGATGAGTGCTATGAACGTTATCCTGGTAAGAACGTATATGAGGACCAGTATTCCTGGCGCCATTTACGAAGCAGCTAAGATCGACGGTGCTAACTACTTCACGATCTTCTGGAAGATCGTGGTCCCGCTTTCCAAACCCATCCTGGTCACCATCTCCGTATTCACCGGCCTGGGCTACTGGAATGACTGGACAAACTGCCTGTACTATATCTCAGATCGTAAATACATGAACATTCAGGGCTTCCTGAATAAGATGATCCAGGATATCCAGGCTATCCTCCAGAACCCCGATGCGGATCCGTCTGCGGTGGTCAATATCCCGCAGGTATCCATCCGTATGGCTATCGCCTTCGTGGCATTGATCCCCATCCTGATCATTTATCCGTTCCTGCAGAAATACTTTGCAAGTGGTATTGCTTTAGGTGCTGTTAAGGGTTAATGCTTAGTAATTACAATCAAATAGTATAATTCACAGTAGTGGGGATGAATATGTAAGCCAGCCATTCTTTTATGGAATGTATAGAATCATGGCCATCATATTGGTCCCCACTCTTATACTGACAGATCTTTGTTATCATACATGCAGCTTTAGAAACAGACGGCCATCCCGGCGGATAAGGCGCTCTGAGGACAGTTTATTAGAGTGAAAAGGACAAAGGTTTTTATTGACAGCATGTGGTAAAATAGTAGTAAGAGAAATGGAAAGGAGTATTTATTATGTGGAACAGCTTTAATACCGGTGATTATTCCGGTCAGATCTCTGAAGTGATCCGCATCAACGGAGATAACGGAGATGCTATCCGTGCTTATTATTCACGTCCTTTAGGCGCCGGCCCGTATCCGGGAATCGTCCTGATCCCTCATATGCCCGGCTGGGATGAGTGGTGCAGAGAAACGGCCCGCCGCTTTACAGAACATGGCTACAGTGTGGTCGTCCCGAATATCTATGACCGTATCGGCACAGATACGCCGCCTGAACTGGCAGCGCGTGCCCGTGAAGCCGGCCAGCCCACAGATGATTCCGTCATGGGTGATACCCAGGGATCTATTGATTTCCTGAAGCAGCAGATGACTTCCAACGGTAAGGTCGGTGTCATCGGTATGTGCTCCGGCGGCCGCCATACTTTCCTGGCAGCCTGTGTATGTGAAGGTGTCGATGCAGCGGTCGACTGCTGGGGCGGCGGCGTGATCCCCAACCCCGAGCGCAAAATGCCGCAGCAGACGAAAGCGCCCATCGAGCTGGCTGCTGATCTTCAGTGCCCCCTGTTAGGTATCTTCGGCAATGATGACTTTATGCCTACTCCGGCAGAAGTGGATAAAACGGAAGAAGTGCTGAAAGAACTGGGCAAAGAGTATGAATTCCACCGCTATGACGGAGCCGGCCATGGCTTCTGGTACTATGATAAACCCATGTACCGGCAGGAACAGGCCATGGATTCCTTTAATAAGGTGATCGATTTCTTTGACAGAAAGTTAAAGTAAGAAAAGTACACGAAGAATGGAACAGAAACAGCCGATAGTAGTTATGGCTAAGCCGGTGGGAAGCCGCTGCAATATGCGGTGTTCTTACTGCTATTATCTGGAAAAAGGTAAGTTTTCGTCTCATGAGACACAAACGGTCATGAGCACGGAACTTCTGGAAAAAATGATAAAAGAAACGGTGGACGCTTCCCCCGGGCCGACCGTTTCTTTTGTATGGCATGGCGGCGAACCAACCCTGGCGGGTATTCCTTTCTTCAGAAAGGCCCTGCAGCTGGAGCGGCGCCATTTGCCGCCGGGCTGGAATGCCTGGAATAATCTGCAGACGAATGGCCTGCTTTTAACGGATGAGTGGGCGGCGTTTTTGCAGCGCCATCATTTTGACGTAGGTATCAGCATTGACGGGGATGAACTGGTCCATGATACGAACCGGAAAGATCTGGGAAAGCATGGCACCTTTGCGAGAGTTACTGAAGCGATAGAGAAGTGCTTAAAGGCCGGTATACGTCCCGATCTTCTGTGTACGGTGAATGCAGAGACCGTAAAAGATCCTTTAAGAGTCTACAGGGCTCTTCGGGAGCTTCATACAGGCTGGATCCAGTTTATACCGATCCTGGTGAAGGAAGAGAACGGTCCTGTCGTAACAGAGAATGCGCCGGAAGTCCATCTCTCAAAAGAATCTATCACCCCGGAACAGTATGGAGATTTTCTCTGTACCGTTTTCGATGAATGGATCACCCATGATGTGGGGGCCTGTGATGTGCAGCTTTTTGCGGAAATGGCCCATGTACTCACAGGCAGTACAGCCTCTCTTTGCTGGATGGCTGAGACCTGCGGCCGGGTGCTCATCGCGGAAGAAGATGGAGCTGTCTATGCCTGCGACCATTTCGTGGATGCGGAACATCGTCTGGGGTATCTTACCCAGGAGTCTTTTGAGACTCTGGCAGATAAGGAAGAGCAGAAAGCGTTTGGGTTGTCGAAGAAGACCGCGCTGACACAGGAGTGCCGGAACTGTCCTTTCCTTACCATCTGCAACGGAGCCTGCCCGAAAGACCGTTTCGGACTTTCAAAGGACGGAGAACCCGGACAATATTATCTCTGCGGGGGATTGAAGAAGTTCTTTGCCCATGCCGTGACACCTTTAGTGCGGGTCATGGGGTGGATCAAAGACGGCATGGATCCTGAGAAGGCCATGTTTAGAGTTAGAAAACTGTTATAAATGAAGGAGTAAACATGAGTAATCTGAAAGAAATCAAGAAATTAGGTTTTGGTCTTATGAGACTTCCGAAACTGGAAGACGGAAAGAATCTGGATCATGATCAGGTGAAGATCATGGTCGATAAATTCATGGCAGCCGGGTGTACTTACTTTGATACAGCCTATGTCTATGAAGGCGGTCTGTCTGAAGAAGCAGCCCGGGAGTGTCTGGTAAAAAGATATCCGAGAGAAAGCTTCACCATTGCGACGAAATTAAATGCCGGTTTT
>CACZSO010000051.1 GCA_902783795.1 uncultured Eubacteriales bacterium | reverse complement strand
AATGTCTGGTATGATGCCGGATGGAAGCCGGATGACGAAAACATCGGGACATCGGTCCCCTACTGGTATGCGGTGATGGAACCGGTGTATGGCAGGAAAAATAAGCCGGAGGACTTCAAAAAAGCAAATGAGATCCTGTTCCCAAAGGGTACGGATACGCTGGACATCTATGAATGGACCACGGACTGGTCGGGTTATTTTGACGATGGACATGAATGGTACGGCGCCTGCTGCTGGAGTGTTTTTGACAAGAACATGGACAGATATGCTGTGATGCTCGTATCAGCCACCGACTGAGGGGGCGCGGTGTGAAAAAGGAATTGCCAGGATAAAGCGGATCATTCCGGCGAAAGGATACCTGCCGTCATATAAAGAAGCTTTTGACGAATATATGGATCGTGGCATTTCCACATATTCCTTTACCGATACAGCTTCCTGTGATATTTTCGATTAATTCGACCATTATCGGTATGAGCGCGGTCTGCGCCCGGATCCTGCGGGATCGATGTACGGGCAGGCCGGCAACCTGTTTTGAATAAAAAAGATGACGGCCTGTTCAGTATCTTTTTGGAAAGGATTGCAATGAAAATCGAAACAGAACGTTTGATCATTACAGAAATGACCATGGATATGGCGATGGATGTCCATAAAAATTCTCTGGATGAAGATGTCAGAAAATTTGTACCGGACGAGGTTTTTGAGACGTTGGAAGATGCGCAGGAAATCATCCGATTCATCATGGCTCAGTATGGGACTGCGGACGGACCGCTGATCTATGCCCTGATCACCAAAGAGACAGGCCGGAACATCGGTTATGTACAATTAGTCCCCATAGGAGAAGGAAAGTGGGAAATAGGCTATCATGTGGCAAAAGCCTATACGGGAAAGGGTTATGCGACAGAAGCTGTGAAAGCATTCCTTCCGGTGATCTCAGAGCAGGTCGGCATCACGGAAGTGTACGGGATCCGTCTTCTGGAAAATGCAGCATCCGGGCGTGTGCTGGAAAAATGCGGGTTTGAGCCGTATTTCACCGGAGAAGGACCTTACCATGACGGCATCTTCAGCATCTGCAGGAGTGTCTGGAAGAAATAGAGGCTCAAACGGCTGGCAGGGCTTCCGTCCGGTGAGGATCCATGATACGGCCAAACAAAAGAAGGAGCTCCAAAGATGAAACTGGTATTTCCCGATATAGAGCATAAAGATAAGGCGACCGCGTATATAAAAGAGTTCTATGAATACGGGTCGAAGATCAACGGGAGCGGAAGTCTGGACCGCTATCTGAGAGAATCCACCTATGAAGCCTGGTTGGAGAAGGTCAGGAGAGATATGGACATAGCCAATATTCCGGAACCCAGGGTCCCGGCACTGACATATTTCTATATCCGTGAAGAGGATGAGAAAATCATAGGTATGATCAATCTGCGGCTGGCGCTGAACGACTTCCTCCGAACGGAAGGAGGACATATCGGCTATTCCATAAGGCCTGCGGAAAGACGCAGGCATTATGCCACAGAGATGCTCAAGGAGGCACTCAAAGTCTATGATGTCATAGGGATCAGGGAAGTGCTGATTTCATGCGATAAAGACAACCCGGGCTCCCGGGGAGTCATCAAAAACTGCGGAGGTGTCCTGAAGCATGAACGCTACAGTGATACCTATCATGAATGGGTGCAGATGTATGTTATCAAACGATAGCCCGGGAAGCCGCAAAGCTTGCCGGCAGCCCATGACCGGTTGGGCGAAATCTAAGACGAAAATAAAAAGAGAGAAGAGAAGCTATGTATCAGGAATTATATGAACAGGTCCTGGCGGAACACAGGGCAGTATTTGAAGCGCAGAAGGAAGAAGATTTTGAAGCATTGATAGAAGCCATCAGAAAAGCAGAGAAGATCTTTATTTATGGCGCGGGGAGAGAGGGCATAGCAGCACGCAGCTTTGCCATGCGGCTCATGCATCTGGGGAAAGAGACCCATTGGCTTCTGGACGATACCACACCGGGTATGCATGAAAAGGATCTGTTTATCGGGATAGACGGGTCAGGCAAGATCGGCTTTATGGATTATTTTCTGGAGCGGGGCATGGAGACAGGAGCAGTGACAGCAGTGATCACCGGAGCCCCGCTGGAGCGTATCCCGCAGAAAGCGGATATCTGCCTGTTTGTACCGGCAGCGGTGTATAAAGGAACGGATCCCCGGGTCGTTCCCACCAGCCAGCCCATGGGGAATCTGTTCGAGCAGCACCTGTTCCTTCTCTTTGACATCCTGATCATGATGATGGAAGAAAAGTTCGGGATCACTCATGAAGAAATGGAATCCCGGCACAGAAATATAGAATAAAAGAGCTGTGAAGGCTCCCGGGCCAGGTTCATTCAGAAAGGATCCAGTGATATTCGGACAGATCCATAAGGATGAAGGAATCGTTGAAAAGACTATTTTCAGCCACTGGGAGACCGGGCCCATATATAGGCTCGCTTCGAAGGTTTGCATTCATTTTCAGCTGATAAGCGGGCGGGGAAGCACATGTAAAGTAGAAAAAAGCCAGTTACATGAGCTCGTATCAAGGCTTTGCATTCATTTTCAGCTTATAAGCAGGCGGGGAAGCACATGTAAAGCAGGGAAAAGCCAGATACATGGGCTTATCTTCAAAACTTCACTGGCATTTTTATCATTGAGCAGTTTAACATATAAAAACAGGAGAGGGACCGGCATGACATTAAGAGAATTGGAACCAGGGAAGAGCGCGGTAGTTACGGTTGTAGGCGGAGAAGGTGCGCTTCGGCAGCATTTTCTGGATATGGGTGTGATCCCCGGTGTACAGGTAACGGTGGTCAAGTATGCGCCTATGGGGGATCCCATGGAACTCAGGATCCATGGGTATGAACTGACCCTCCGGCTGGATGATGCCGCGCAGATAGAGATCACAGAGGTACCTGAGACGGCGGATCAGGAGCTGCAGAAAATAGTTTCCGGAGAGAAAGCGCATCCGGGCTTAGGTGAGGGCGGCAAGTTCCATCCCAAGGGCAGCGGCACTCCTCTGCCGGAAGGAACACAGCTGACCTTTGCCCTGGTAGGAAATCAGAACAGCGGAAAGACCACGCTGTTCAACCAGCTGACGGGTTCCCGGCAGCATGTGGGCAATTTCCCCGGTGTTACTGTGGACCGGAAGGACGGGGTGATCATCGGTCATGAAAACACCTTGATCACGGATCTGCCGGGAATCTATTCTATGTCCCCCTACTCCAGTGAAGAACTGATCTCCCGGGATTTCGTGCTGAAGGAAAAACCGAAAGCGGTGATCAATATCGTAGATGCTACGAACATCGAGAGAAACCTGTACCTGACTATCCAGCTGCTGGAAATGGATATCCCAGTAGTCGTAGCCCTCAATATGATGGATGAGATGACGGGGAACGGCGGCTTCATCGATGTGAATGCCATGGAGAACATGCTGGGCGTTCCCGTAGTGCCCATTTCTGCAGCGAAAAACGAGGGTATCCACGAACTTACTGAGCATGCTATCCATATAGCCAGATATCAGGAAAAACCCTTAAAACAGGACTTTTGCGGGCAGGAAGACCATGGCGGGGCGGTGCATCGCTGCCTGCATGCGGTGATCCACCTGATCCACGACCATGCAGACCATGCCGGACTGCCGGTCCGGTTTGCCGCCAGCAAGCTGATCGAGGGTGATGAGAAGATCCTGGAACAGCTTGAACTGGATGAAAACGAACAGGAAATGCTGGAACACATATCCCTGCAGATGGAAAAGGAGCGGGGCCTGGACCGGAAAGCAGCCATGGCGGATATGCGGTTTGCCTTTATCATGAAGGTGTGCGAAACCTGCGTGGTGAAGCCGAAAGAGAGCCGTGAACATTTAAGAAGCCAGAAACTGGACCGTTTCCTCACCGGAAAATACACCGCCATCCCCGTGTTTATCGGAGTCATGGGCCTGGTCTTCTATCTGACCTTCAATGTCATCGGCGCATTCTTCCAGGACCTGCTGGCCAGTGGTATCAATGGGCTGAAAGGCCTGATCGACCGGGCTTTTACATCAGCGGGAGTCAATGAGGTGCTGCACGGTCTGGTCATCGATGGTATTTTCGAAGGGGTCGGCAGTGTTTTAAGTTTTCTGCCGGTCATCATCACCATGTTCTTCTTCCTGTCTATCCTGGAGGACAGCGGGTACATTGCCCGGGTAGCCTTCGTGATGGATAAGCTTTTGCGTAAACTGGGACTCTCCGGCAGGAGCATCGTCCCCATGCTGATCGGCTTCGGCTGCACGGTGCCAGCGGTCATGTCTACCCGGACATTGCCCAGTGAGCGGGACAGAAAAATGACCATCCTGCTGACGCCCTTTATGAGCTGCACGGCAAAACTGCCGATCTATGCCTTTTTTGTCAATGCATTTTTCCTTAAGTATAAAGCTCTTTTCATGACAGGCATTTATCTCACCGGCATCATCATCGGGATCCTGGCAGCCTTATTGTACAGGAAGACGCTGTTTAAAGGCCATGCGGTGCCCTTCGTCATGGAGCTTCCGAATTACCGGCTGCCCGGCATTAAAAATGTGGCCAGGCTTCTGTGGGATAAGTCAAAAGACTTCCTGCAGCGGGCTTTTTCTGTGATCCTGATCGCCACCATCGTGGTCTGGTTTTTGAAGAGTTTTGACTTCCGTTTTAATCTGGTCACAAACTCCCATGACAGCATCCTGGCAATACTCGCGGGCTTTATCTCGCCGCTCTTTAAGCCGGTGGGCCTGGGGGACTGGCGTATCATCACCTCTTTTATTACGGGGTTTATGGCGAAAGAAAGTGTGGTTTCTGTCATGGAAGTGCTCTTCAGGGCTGAGGGCGGCGTCACGGCAGCCTTAAGCTCTCTGGCAGCTGCCGGCATCCTGATCTTCAGCCTGTTGTACACGCCCTGCGTGGCAGCCATCGCGTCCATCCGGCGGGAATTGGGGCGGAAATGGGCATTTTATGTTATCATCTGGCAATGTGCCATAGCCTGGCTGGGAGCTTTGGTGGTCCATCTCATTGGAGGCCTGTTCTGACAGGAAGGAGAGAAAGCCATGAATTTCTGGGATATATTAATTATATTAGTTGTAGTCTCTGCCCTGTTTCTGGCTCTCAGGCATATGATAAGGCAGAAAAAAGGCGGAGCCTCATGCTCCGCCTGTGGATGTTCCGGCTGTACCGGCAGTTGCCCGTATAAGGCAGAAGAGAAGTCAGTACAGCCTGGAAAATAGATAATAGTTTCCAGGTTTTATTCCACTGTAACAGATTTAGCCAGGTTCCGGGGCTTGTCCACATCCAGGCCCTTAGCCACCGCCAGATAATAGCCCATGAGCTGCAGCGGGATCACCGCCAATGTAGCGGCAAAGTGAGGATCTGTGCGGGGTACATACACATTAAAGTTTACCGTGTCCTCTATTTCATAGTGGCCGTAATTTGTGATGCTGGCTAGATACCCGCCCCGGCTCTTGACTTCCACCAGATTGCTGACCGTCTTTTCGTAAAGATCATTCTGGGTAAGCACACCGATCACCAGGATGCCGTCTTCCACCAGGCTGATGGTGCCGTGTTTTAACTCGCCGGCAGCGTAGGCTTCGCTGTGGATGTAGGAGATCTCCTTCATCTTCAGGCTGCCCTCCAGGCAGATGGCGTAATCCAGGCCGCGGCCGATGAAGAACACGTCGCGGGCATTGGAGAACTTGGTGGCAAACCACTGGATCCGTTCCTCATCTTCGATCAGATGATCCACTTTATCAGGCAAAGTCCTCATCTCCGTTGTCATGGCGATGAGGCCTTTTTCATCTAAATTACCCTTAAGATAAGCAAACTGCATGGCCAGGATATCCATGGCGATGAGCTGGGCTGAATAAGCCTTGGTGGTGGCGACCGCGATCTCAGGACCGGCCATGGTATAGAAGACATGGTCTGCTTCCCTGGCGATAGAGCTGCCCACCACGTTCACGATGCCCAGGGTCCTGACGCCCATGGCCTTAGCTTCCCTTAAGGCTGCCAGGCTGTCGGCAGTCTCGCCGGACTGGGAGATGATGATCACCAGGCCTTCGGGATCCAGGATGGGGTTACGGTACCGGAATTCGGAGGCGACTTCCACGCGGACCGGCATCCGGACCAGGTCCTCAAACACATACTGGGAAGCCATGCCCACATGCCAGGCAGAACCGCAGGCTACGATGGTGATGCTCTTGATGCTGCGGATGATATCATCGGTAAGGCCAGCGGCAGAAAGGTCGATGAGTCCCTCGGGGGTGATGCAGGAGTTCATAGTATCGCGGATAGCCTTGGGCTGTTCATGGATCTCCTTCATCATGAAGTGCTCGAAACCACCTTTTTCTGCGCTTTCAGCGTCCCACTCGATAGTAGTGGTATCTTTATTCACCACATCACCGTTCAGGTCATAAAACGTCACTTTTCCGGGCTCCAGGCAGGCCATTTCCAGGTTGTCCATGTAATAGACTGTGCGGGTGTACTGGAGGATGGCGGGAACATCTGAGGCCACATAGGAAGCATCATCGCTGACGCCCATGATCATGGGAGAATCCTTACGGGCGGTATAGATCTGGCCCGGATAATCCCTGAACATGACAGCCAGGGCGTAGGAACCACGGACACGCACCATGGTCTTAGCCAAGGCATCGATGGGCCCGACTTTGTATTTTTTGTAATAATAATCCACCAGCTTTACGGCTACTTCCGTGTCTGTTTCGCTGTAGAATCTATAGCCGTTATTTTCCAGCTTTTCCTTCAGCTCTGTATAGTTTTCGATGATGCCGTTATGCACACCGATCACATTCATATCCTCTGTTATATGAGGATGGGCATTGCGTTCGCTGGGCTCTCCGTGAGTGGCCCACCGGGTATGGCCGATGCCGCAGCAGCCGGGGATGGCCAGACCGCTGTTCGTCTTTTCTTCCAGGATCTTCAGGCGTCCCTTCGCCCGGACCACCACAGGGTCTTCCTCTCCATTTCTTACAGCAATACCTGCTGAATCATAGCCTCTGTATTCCAGCCGCTGAAGGCCCTGCAGGAGGACCGGCGCTGCCTGGATATTTCTGCTGGTAAAACCAACGATTCCACACATAATAACTCCATTCCGCCGCACCTTGGCAAGAGGCGGCTTTTTGTATCAGTAATACGTTTAATAAAGGATCTTTTTGCTTTAAAAAAATAAAAAAGACGTTCGTTTCAATACACAAAAAACCTGATGAAATGAACGCCATTGTTCCACGTAAGGAATTATAAAGCCTAAGAGGCGGATTTGTCAAGAAAATCAAGAGATGAAATAAACGCTACCGCATCTGAAATCATTGTGTTATAATGATTTTGAAAGGAGATAGCTATGGGAATCCGTTTTTCTAAATCTGTCAAACTTGGCAATTATCTAAGACTGAATATTTCAAAGAGCGGTGTCAGCGCCAGCATAGGAAAGAAGGGCGCCACCGTCAATATCGGGAACCGGGGCACGTTTCTTAATTTAAGTCCCTCACTGTTAGGGATCAACGGCACCGGTCTATCCTATAGAAAAAAGATCGGCGGCGGTACCAGTTCCTTTGCCGAACAGATCAAGAATGCAAAAAAGCCGGCACCCAACACTAAGCCATCGGCCTCCATCGGTACCCAGGTGAATAACATGAAGACTTATCAAGAGGTGCTGGAAGAATATGAAAAGAATCTGGAAGCCAGGATCCATTTGCATAAATACACGGAAAACGTCATGAACCAGGCCTTTTTCGATGATTATGCCGCCCAGATGGAGTCTGAGGCCGGAAAGGAGCTATACCTTCTGAACATGGCCGGCGATGAAGATACTATCGAGAACTTCATCGGCTCTTTCATGAATAATCTGGAGCTTCCCTATGATGCCCGGGTGAATTATGAGCTGGAAGACCATGTGCTTTACGTGGATCTGGACCTGCCGGAGATAGAAAACCTGCCAACAGATTACCCGGCCATTTCCAGCGGAAAGCTTATCTCAAAAAAGAAGACCTCTGTCCAGATGAAAGAAGAGTATGCACAGACGGTCATGAGCCTGGGGGTGTTCCTGAGTGCCAATTTCTTCAATCTGTCGCCCTACATTGAAATGATCATCATGTCGGGCTTTACCTCTGTGAGGAACCGGGACGGGGATCTGGTGGACCAGTACCTGTATTCCGTGAAATATACCCGGGACATTTTTGAGGAAACGGACCTGCATGAACTGGAAGACCTGTATGCTTTCATCTGCCGGTTCGAGAACCGCATCAACCTGTCTCAGACCTTTATTTTTAAGGCAATAAAGCCTTATGAAGATGAGGACAAAGAGATATCTGACGCTATGCTGGAGGAAGCCGTCCTGGCCCTGAAGGAACTGGGATTTTCGGACGATACAGTGCGTAAGATCCTGCCTGCGCTTTCAGAAGAACCGGAGGCCACTGTGTCTGACTATGTGAAGAAAGGCCTGAAGCTGTTGAGCGAAGGCTAACATAAACCGCAGCCGGCAGGTATTACTGGCTGCGGTTCTTTTTTTATGCTTTCCAGATCAAAACCTAAGAAGATCCATTGAACGAATAAGAGGAAGCTTTTTGTTCGTGGATCATGTATGATAAAACATGCGTTTTTCAAGAACATTTTTCTTATGTGGCTTCCTTGCGGACTTCCCGGATCAGGTCCACTATGAGGGCCCAGCGGACCACCTGCTGAGGATCCTTTTCCGGATAGAAATAGTAAAGATTATCTCCATGATACAGCTCGAACTGCTTATGGCAGGAGAAGGGCAGCCCCATCAGATGATCAAGATCGATGGTGAATCCTTCCTTTTCAGAATGGTAGGTAAAAGCATCTTTTGTCAGGGTGCAGACACCCTTGTCTGTGGTCCTGAAGGGTTTCTTGTCATGGAAAATGACCACTTTTACCGGAGTCTCAAGATGAAGGCCGGGCAGTTCTTTCTTTTCCAGTTCCTGGATACGGGCATAATAGTCCACGATGGAAGACGGTTCTCCATCGAACCGGTACTGTTCGTTCAGGTGATGGACGGAATGGCAGGCGGTGCAGACCAGGTCATTGCCTACACCCTTTATCGTGTACAGGCTGCCGCAGTCGATGCAGCGGTAGAGCACATCGGAAATGCCTTGCGCCTTATCTTTCTGGGGGTAAGTGGTCAAGGGGGCTGTGTATTCATTGTGATACAGGGTATCACTGATCAGCCGGTTCAAAGCCTCATCGGTCATTCCTTTAGCCTCTTTAGCGGTGATGATGCGTTCAGCAGCTGCCCGGATATCCGTTTTATAGAAGCGTTTCCGCCATTTGGGACCGGCCAGGTAAGCGCCGGAGATCTTAGCCAGGACGATGTCCACGCCCATCTTTTTATAAAAGGCGGCTCCCTCCTCGAGGATGGGGTAAGACGCTCCGGTGATGGACAGGCGGCCTTCCGGGAAAATGACCACGGGATAACCGGCCTTCAGCGTGCGGTAGATCTTTATGGGGGTGGCGAGATCCGTGTGGAAAACTCGTTTGGGGATGAAGCCGGACTTCTTTGCCATCCACCGGACCACCGGGAAGGAGACATAATGCCGGTTCACCACAAAGGCCGGGTTCATGTCTGAAAGGAGCTTTCGGATATAGTAAAAATCGAAAAAGGAAATATGGTTGGAGAGCAGGATAAAGGGTCCTTCGATATCCTCAAGTTTTTCATTATCGATGTGCAGGCGCACCTTATGGCGGCGCACCAGGTCCACCAGTTTAAAGAAGAGGGCGTAAATGGCAGAATCCGGCGTCCCTTCTTTTT
>CACZSO010000050.1 GCA_902783795.1 uncultured Eubacteriales bacterium | reverse complement strand
GTCTACTGGACCATGGTCGAGGAAGTCGGCGGCATGATCACGAAGACCGGCACCCGGGTCATTTCTGACTTCGCGAATTGGAAAGAGGAAGTGGAATGGCCGGATATTTCCGTGGTGGATTTTGAGACAGATGGGAAGAAGCTTAAGGCGCGTCTGGATCCTGACCGTCCTCATATTTATGAGTGTACGGAAGGGTTATTCGAGCGTCTGCACGAAATGATGCCCTTTGACGAAACATTGCTCGCTTTCTATACAGAACCTGAGCTCCTGGAGGAATTCTTCCAGAAGATGGCGGATTATAAGATCGAGACCTGCCAGAAGGTCTTCCAGTATTACGGACGCATCGACGGCGTACTGTACCACGACGACTGGGGCACCCAGCGTGCCGGCTTCTTCTCGAATGAAATGTTCCGGGAGCAGCTGATGCCGGCCACTTCCCGTTTCATCCGTTTCGTGAAAGATTCCGGGCGTTTCGTGGAGCTGCATTCCTGCGGCTGCAACATCCAGTACATCCCTGAAATGGCGGAAATGGGCATTGACATGTGGACGCCCCAGGACAATGCGAATGATAAGGATGTCTGTTTTGAGAATTATAACGATATCCTGACCTTCGCCTTCCCCTGCTCCTTAGAAGGCTGCAAGGATGATGCCGATGTTCGTGCCAGAGTCGATGAGTTTGTGGAGAAATACGGTAAAAACGGCCGCTGGATGGCCTCATTTAGAAGCGGTACCCGGGAGCAGCAGGCAGTCGCCAGAGATGAGCTTTATACTTTCTCACTAAACTACTACAACAAACTCTACGGACGAAGATAAGCTTTTGACTTCTGTTCGCGGAACAGGTTTTGACGTGCCGGACCCGGAAGATCTCTGTCCGAACTTTGCTGTCTGTACGCCGGACAGGTTCCCAAAAAACCATATTTCAGAACATAATAAGGAGCTCTTTTTGGTTAAAAATATCATCCTGGACATGGGCAATGTGTTGTTAGTCTATGATCCTGAGCTTTATGTCGCAAACTTATGCCGGCCGGAAGCCCGTGAAATCATCCTTAAGGAGTTATTCTATGGCCCCGACTGGCCTAAGCAGGACCTGGGCCTCATAGGAAAACCGGAGCTTTTCGACCTGGTATCTCAGCGGGTCCCGGCTGAATATCATGAAGATCTTAAGCAGGTCATTTTTGGCTGGACAGATTATATGAAGCCGGTCAAAGGCGCGGCCGCATTCCTTCAGAAGATGAAGGAAACCGGTTATCATCTGTTTGTGTTAAGCAATGCCGGCTTTGATTTCCATGATTACTTCCCGTCCTTCTATGATATCCGACTGTTTGACGGGATCGTGGTCTCCTGCGACCGGCATGTCATCAAACCGGATCCTCTGATCTATCGGTATCTTTTAGAAACCTATCACCTGAACCCTTCCGAGTGTCTGTTCATCGATGATATGGAGAGGAATGTAGACGGCGCAAAGAACTGCGGTATTCAGGGATATCTGTTTACCGGGGATTTTACTGATTTAGAAGAGAAATTGAGAACGTAGATAAAGAAAAAACTGTTAATAAACCTAAAAAAACCAGGTCACCGGACATTAAACCGTTTCACTGACCTGGTTTTTTTATGTATCTGATATAAATTAGTACTTTCCCAACCAGTTAGACTATACTGAGTACAGTCAGTGGTTGCTGGTGAGTGCCCCGCCGGCAGAGCATTAGCTCTGGCCGGTGGCAGTATCATCTGGTTTCGGTTTGTTTTTGCTTCCCTTTGGACGACCACGTCTCTGTTTGCCTTCCATAGGGACCTCTTCCTGCTCTTTGATAACAGACTTGTTTTTACTCCCTTTGGGACGACCTGGCTTCTTCTTTGGCGGTTCTTCCGGCCTCGGTATGAGCTCCAGCTCCTGCAGGATCTCCATATGGGATGGATTCAGCCGGATCAGCTGCCACTTTTCTCCATCGGAGCGTACCTTTTTAGCGCAGGTCAGTACAGACATGATCTTTTTATAGGTTCTTTCCTCCAGCAGCTGCGCCTGGTCAAAAGCCTTGATCAGGCGGAAAGTCAGAAGCGTGGAAAGGAAATCGCAGAACTCGCTTCCTATAACCGAGTAGTCATCCTGTACCCGGGTCTCGTCGAATTCGCACGCAGATTTATAAAACCGCATGACGATCTTGATCTCCCAGCGTTTTTCATAGGCTTTATAAGCAGTTTCAGCAGGAAGGTCCAGATCACACTCAAGGACGATCGTCCCGAAGGTTTTCTGCTTCTCCCGGAGCACTTCGAGGCTGTAGGTCTTATCTTTCTTCGCCCGGTGCAGCCAGTCCCGCTCCTCTTTAGAAGCTTTGTAACTGTCACGGTAGGAGTAAAGCCACATGTCCGTCCCGTTACACTTTTCCTTCCGGAAGGTAATCCCTTCATGTCCGGGAAGGATAGCGGTGAAGTCCAGCATGTGGTGCCGCTCAATAAGCTTCGAGTTTCGCTTAACCGGGTTCAGGTAATGAAGATCCTCGTTTGCCTCAAAGTGTTCATGCGCCGCTGACTCGTGAAATCCCTTGTCCCCGACAATGATCCCCCTGGTGATCCTGTTCTCGGAGATGAAGGCGCTGTAAGACGTGGCATTCAGCATGTTTCCGGGAAAACATTTGGAACATACAGGTTCCATCGCTTCGAGGTCGAATGCGTACAATACAGAGATATCCCGGGTCCCCTTTGTCCGTGCCTTTCGCGAAAAATCGGAAAGCGAGTTGACCCTCGATTCGTCGGATTTCAGCGTTCCGTCGATCAGAAGATGGTGATCCATGGATACGGCGGCGGCACGGTTCTGCATGAAGCGGACGATCTTTGAGACTGCCTTCCCAAGATCATTTAGGAACGTAGATACCGTGTTCTTTGACAGTGCGATGCCGGGATAGAGTTCCGACAGGAAGCTGGTCTCATACGCTTCCTTCAGTTCGTAGTTTTTGATACCCGGATCACAGACCCGAAGGATGGAGATACAGTAGATCTTCATCAGGTCCGTCTGGCTGTAAACGGCGGATAACTCCTCACGGATGTCTGAAAACAGCCTGTCACACAGAATGATATTGGCCCAGTCCTTCAGGTCGACCGGGGAGGTCGAAACACTGTCAGGTTCTTCCTTATCAATGGGTACGAAGACGCCGTCAATGATGTGCCCGATAGTCGGGCCGTTGACCGGCAGGTGGCGGCCATTATCGTTCCTGCAACCAACGCGCTGCCGGACAGCATACAGAGATTTATTCTTGCCGTAAGCAATGACGACGGAATTCTTTGGTCTTGGTACAGAAAGTATATCTTGCGGTATCGGCATATGAGCACCTCCATATATAGTCCAATTATACAATACAATTAGACTATAGTCAAGGAAAACATGTCAGATATGTCGACATTTTTCAAGGTACGTATTGGCTAAAACCGCGGAATCACAAGCGTTCTGGCGATTGATCCACCAGTTTGAGTTGTAAAAAGGCTCATTCCAATGAACACTATAGGCTTTTATATAGTCTCACTGGTTGGGAAGTTATAATAAATATATGAATGCCCTGGATGAGCCGGTCATGCCGGAAACTATACCCGGATGGCGTTTTTTGATCTGCCTTACCGGCTTCTTTGCGGATTTCTGTTTGGAATTCCTCATCCGTCAGCCCTTCCCCAGGGGAAGGCTTTCGACTTCTTCCGCCAGAATCCGGCGCACTGAAAAGCCTTAATCAGCGTTTCTATAAAGTAATATTGATTCAAAACCTTGACAAGGCCTGTTTATTGTGATAAACTACAGTTGTTTACAGGAATAAACAACATGGAGGATATGATTTTTGAATAATTACGATCTTGGGGCAGTGCAGGAACGTTTTGCTGATATTGTCTGGGAGCATGAGCCTATTGCGTCCGGTAAGCTGGCTAAGATATGTGCAAAAGAATTAAACTGGAAGAGACCTACGACTTATACCGTTCTCAGAAAGCTTTGTGAAAAAAAATTGTTTCAAAACAAAGATGGGATCGTGACTTCCCTGGTTTCACGTGAAGACTTTTATTCAGCCAAAAGCGAACAGATCATAGAAGATTCCTATCACGGTTCTCTGCCGTCATTTATAGCAGCATTCGTCAGCCGCAAAAATCTGACTTCCCAGGAAGCAGATGAAATACAGGAAATGATCGATTCATTTAAAAAGAGGTGATCCTCGTGTATGTGTTTTTACTTAATCTCCTGAACAGAAGTATTACTGCCGGCTGGCTGATATTGACTGTCATT
>CACZSO010000049.1 GCA_902783795.1 uncultured Eubacteriales bacterium | reverse complement strand
ACGTTGTTACCCCTGCCTTCATGGGAAGTATAACTTATGCGAAAAGCTGAAGGTCATGGGCTTCCAGACCACCGGCACAGCCTCTGAGTATTTTGCTGTAGATGCTTCCAAAGTGACATTGCTGCCGGAGGATATGTCTTATAATGATGGTGCCATGATCGAGCCTTTGGCGGTGACGGTGCATGCGGCGAAACGCTTTCCGGACCTGAAAGGCGCAAAGGCTGTGGTCTTGGGCTGCGGGCCTATCGGCATCCTGCTGATCCAGTCTTTGAAAGCCATGGGAGCAGCAGAAGTGTTCGCCACGGATATTTCTGACGGACGGCTGGCTCTTGCGAAGCAGCTAGGCGCTGACTATGCAGTGAATACAGCAAAAGAGGACTATGCGGAAGCACTGCTGAAGGCTTTCGGTCCGGATAAGGCCGATGTGATCTATGAGTGCGCGGGTACGGATATCACCATGGACCAGGCCATCCAGAACGCCCGAAAGGGATCCACCATCATCCTGGTGGCGGTGTTCGGGAAGAGAGCAAGTGTGGACCTGGCGAAACTGAATGATTCAGAACTGGACCTGAACACCACGATGATGTACCGGCATGAAGATTATGTGGACGCGATCCGGCTGGTGGGCGAGGGAAAGATCCAGTTGAAGCCCCTGCAGACCGCTCATTTTGCCTTCAAAGATTATCTGAAAGCTTACCAATACATCGATGAAAACCGGGAAAAGACCATGAAGGTGCTGATCGACGTGGACACCGAGTAAGCCAAAGCCTTCCCCTCTGGGGAAGGTGGCTGCCCGGAGGGCAGACGGATGAGGAGTAATTACAGACATCGGGGAATATAATGATAAAACTGTACAGTCTGAAAAAGACAGAAAACATCATTAAAGAAATGGAACCGGCCATCCATAAGGCATCAGAAGACTACCATGTCCCGGAGGCCTTTATCAAGGCCATTCTTTACCGGGAGATAAAGGATATCGATCTTCTGGATGCAGGGGTCGATATGATCGTGAAAAGCCGTTTTCTTTCCAGGTTGTTCCACCGTCATGACAGCTCCACCGGTTATGGGCAGATCTACGGTTTTGTGGCAGTTAATGCCCTGAACTTTGCCCTGGAAAACCAGCTGGTGACGAAGGCCCAGCTGGGGCTTCCGGAGGACAGGACATTTTCTTCAAAAGATCCGGAAGATGTGCGCTTTATATGGCTGAAGCTGCATAAAGACCGGGAGTTTAATCTGAAGCTTTCTGTGCTGAACATGGTCTCTGGGGCATCGGAGACCGTGGGACGGACGGATTTTTCCACTTTTTCTGCGGAGGAATATAAACTGGCTTTCAGCCGGTATAATGCCAACGTAAAAAAGATCACTGCCTATGGTGAAGAAGTTTACGGTTATTATATGATTTATAAAGAGGCTTAGGAATAAAAGGCAGGCAGGATCCCCTCATCAGCCGGCTTCGACGACAGCTTCCCCCGGGGGGGAAGCCAGTGGCAGCCTGAGGCTCCGACGGATGGGATTCTTAACAAACACATGAATCTTAGGAAAGGCGGACGTCTTAATGAACATATATGCGGCAGCGTCGCTGTTCGCGGCGCTGATCCTTCTGTATTGGATCATATCGGAGATCTTCACCATGCTGTTCCGGCTGGTAGGCCTGCCGGAAGAAAAAGCGCGGTTTCAGGTGACATCTCTTTTGACAGCCTGCGGTTTTACCACCCGGGAGAGTGAGATGTTTTTATCCACCCGTTCCCGGCGTCGGCTGGCCCGGTCTACCATGATGTTCGGTTTCATCTTCAACATCACCATTGTATCGGCTTTTATCAATTTCTTTGTATCCTTTGACTTATCCGGGATCACATCGTCCCTTACCAGTCTGCTGATCCCTGCTGCTGTGGTGATCGGGATCGTGGTGATGGTCAGGTCCCGGGCAGTAAGAGTCTGGCTGGACCGAAAGATGGAAAAGCTGGCGGGCAGGATCTCCGGCACGCCGGATGCCAACAGCGTCATGCTCATGGACCAGATCGGCAGCGACTGTATAGCCCAGGTGACGCTGAATACGGTGCCGGTTTTTCTGAAGGATAAGACATTGGGGGAAAGCGGTCTTAAAACAGAATATAACCTGCTGGTGCTGCTGACCGAACGGAATAATCAGAAAGCGGAAGTGCCGCCGGCAGATTTGGTATTCCGGGAAGGCGACCGGCTGACCCTTTTCGGCGAGTATAAAAAGATATGCACAGCTTTTAATGCAAGAGAATATTTTTCTGATCAGGAAGAATAAAGCAGGATGGATTTTTACACAAGGAATAATACCATGAACTATACTTTCAGCCCCGACCCAAATGATTTCTGGACACAGCGGATCCGCCAGGTCATGGACCGTATGATCCCGCTCCAGCTTTCCATTTTAAAGGATGAGGCGCCGGATACGGAGCCCTCTCATGCCATCGAAAACTTCCGTATCGCCGCAGGACTTGCCACAGGTGAATTCTACGGTTATGTTTTCCAGGACAGTGATGTGGGCAAGTGGATCGAAAGCGCGTCCTACAGCCTGATGATCCGGCCGGATGAAGTGCTGGAAAAAGAGATCGATGCACTGGTGGACCTGATAGAAAAGGCACAGCTTCCCGACGGTTATCTGAATACCTATTTTACTGTAAAAGAGCCGGGAAAGCGCTGGACGAACCTGGAAGAATGCCACGAACTCTACTGTGCCGGCCATCTGATGGAAGGCGCTGCAGCGTATTTTGAAGCCACCGGAAAGCGGAAGTTTTTGGACATCATGTGCCGGATGGCAGATCATATCGATACCGTCATCGGACCGGAAGAAGGAAAGATCCACGGCCTTCCGGGACATCCCGAAGTGGAGATCGGCCTTTTGAGATTATATCGGACGACCGGTAATGAGAGGTATCTTAAGTTAGCGGAATACTTCATCAATGAACGGGGAAAAGAGCCGAATTTCTTTGACCTGGAGAGACAGCAGCGGAACGGAGCCGAACATTTCAAAGGTTTCCATATGAACAAAAAGACCTACATGCAGGCACACAAGCCTATCCGTGAACAGGAGGAAGCTGTGGGTCATTCCGTGCGTGCCATGTATCTTTACACGGCGGCCGCACAGATCGCGAAAGAAACAGAGGATGACACCCTGAAAGCCGCGGTGTTCCGTCTGTGGGACAATATTGTCAATAAGAAAATGTACATTACCGGCGGTTTCGGCGCCACCACCTGGGGCGAAGCCTTCATGCGGAATTATGAACTGCCTAATGATACGGCTTATGCGGAGACCTGCGCCTCTGTGGGCGCCATGTTCTTTGGCCAAAGGATGCTGAAACTGAAGCGGGACGGGAAGACCGCCGATATTATGGAGCAGGTCTTGTACAATGGCCTGCTGTCAGGCATGTCCCTGGAGGCGGACCGGTTCTTCTATGTCAATCCGCTGGAAGTCGTTCAGGCGCTGGCCGGAAAAGAGAATGAATATGAGCATGTGCTGGGGACCCGGCCGAAATGGTTTGCCTGCGCCTGCTGTCCGCCTAACTTGAGCCGGCTCATAACATCCCTGCCGTCCTACGCCTATGAAGAAGCAGAGGATGGGGTGGTGATCCATCAGTATCTGGGCGGTTCCGTAAGCACGAATAAGGCTGATTTCAGCCTGAAAACCAGCTATCCCTGGGAAGGCAGCCTGTGCTGGAAAGTGTCCGCAAAAGAGGCATTTTCACTGTTTGTAAGGATCCCCGGATGGACGGAAAAATGGGGAGCTTTTCTGGATGGCAAAGAGATCCGGAAACTGCCGGAAGACGGATACCTGCAACTGGATATATCAGAAGGCACACATGAGCTGATGCTGGATCTTACACTAAGACCCCGCCGCTTTTATGCACATCCTAAGATCCGGGCCAATGCAGGCTGCGCGGCTTTCATGTATGGTCCTTTAGTGTACTGTTTTGAGGGCGTGGATAATCCGGAACCCCTAGCTGAACTGCGTGTGTCGGATGGGCTGCCGGTGATGAAAGCCTTTGATGAGACCTTGCTTCATGGGGTAAAACCTATGGAGATCCAGGGAAAGCGGTACAAGATGGCTGGAGACAGTTTATACAGTGAAACACGGCCGGAGGCGGAAAATGTGACATTGCAGGCCATCCCCTATTACGCCTGGGCTAACCGGGAAGCGAAGGATATGCGGGTCTGGATGACAGAAGAGTAAAGAACGAAATGATCCTCAGAAGACAGGAAAAGCAGACAGAATGACAGACAAGGGAACGGATAAAGATAACCGGCTGACCATCATCATCGGAAAAGAAGATGCGGACCGGCTTCTTTTGAACTACATGAAAAAAGAACTGCATTTTTCGCAGGCAAAGATCAGCTCTGTCAAATACGACCCGGCAGGGATCCTCTTAAACGGGGAGCCCTGCCATGTTCGTATGTTTCTTAAAGAGGGTGATGTCCTTTCTGTCCGTCTGAGTGATTCTGTGAATCGAAAGACCCGCCTGCTTCCTGCAAAAATGCCGCTTAAGATCCTCTATGAGGATGAGAACCTGATCGCGGTGGATAAACCTGCCGGCGTGGTCTGCCATCCGTCGAAAGGACATCTCACCGATTCACTGGCTGGCGGGCTCCAGTATTATTTTAATGAGACTCAGCCGGAAGCGCGGGTACACCTGCTGGGCCGGCTGGACAAGGAGACTTCCGGCATTGTTTTATGTGCAAAAAACGGCTTCACGGCAGACCGGGTCAAAGATAACATCGTCAAAGTCTATACAGCCGTGGCTGAGGGCTTATTTACAGAGCCGGAGGGGCGGATCATCACCCCTATGAAAGAAGAAAGAGACGCAGAAGGGATCCTGAAAATGACATCGGCTTCTGACGGCAAGGAAGCGGTTACAGAGTATAAGGTGCTGAAAGAGATAAACGGCTGTACCTTTCTTCATGTGATGCCGCTGACCGGGCGGACCCACCAGATCCGTTTTCACATGGCCTCCCAGGGGCATCCGCTGCTGGGCGATAGCATGTACGGAAAAAGTTCGGATCTGATAGCAAGGACCGCCCTGCATGCGGGAGAGATGACATTTATCCATCCATTTACACAAAAAGAAATACGAATAGAAGCTGCACTGCCGGAGGATATGAAAAAACTGGCAGAGGTTTGAAATAGATAAAAAGTGAAAGAAAATGATATTAGAAACACAAAGATTAGTTTTACGGGAAATGAATACGGATGATTTTGATGCCTTGTACGCTGTTCTGGCAGACGCGGACAATATGCAGCATTATCCCTATGTTTTTGACGAAAAACGTGTCATGGGCTGGATCGAGCGCAACATGCAGCGTTATCAGGAAGATGGCTTCGGTCTGTGGGCCGTGTGCCTCAAAGAGACCGGTGAAGTGATCGGCGACTGCGGACTGACGCTTCAGAATATAGAGGGGGAGATGCTTCCTGAGATAGGGTATCACATCCGGAAGGATCGCCAGCGCAAGGGATATGCCAGGGAAGCAGCCGGTGCCGTACGTGACTGGGCTTTCGAGAATACAGATCATCCATCGCTCTATTCCTGCTGCAAGTATACGAACGAGGCATCCTTAAGGACAGCAGCTGCGATCGGCATGCATTTTGACAGGGAATATCCTGATGAGGCAAATAAGATCACACATGTTTCTGTGATCCATAGACCGGGTACGAGAAAACGATTAGCCAGCGTGGCCAAGGCCATGGCTAAGAAGCCTTTCCATGGGTTT
>CACZSO010000048.1 GCA_902783795.1 uncultured Eubacteriales bacterium | reverse complement strand
CATTGTGCTCATGATCGATCTCGGCTATCTGCTGATAAAAAGAAAGCCGGTACTCTTCTTCCAGCGTCATAAGCCAGATCCTTTCTTCCTGCCCCGGATCTGATGACCCGGGAGCCTACGTTTTTACAGTCTTTCTCTCTTAAGCCGGAAGGCCACAGAATTCTTCAGGTATTTCAAATATTCTTCATCCTGACACATAGCTTTACCGGGGATATCGGATAATTTCGCCACCGGCCTTCCATTTACGTACTGCAGCTTAATGACAATATTCAACGCCTCTTCTTCTGTATCATTGGAACAGAAAGTGCCGATCCCAAAGGATACTTTACTTCTGTCTTTAAAATACTGATAAAGCTTTTCAGCACGATCAAAATCCAGGCTGTCACTGAACAGAAGCAGCTTCGTCTTCGGATCCACACCGAACCTTTTATAATGGGCAATGATCTTCTCCCCCCATTCATAAGGATCGCCGCTGTCATGGCGTACACCGGTATAGTTGTTGACCATGGAATGGTTGAAATCCAGCAGGAACAGATCAGTCGTGATAGTATCAGTCAAGGCAGTTCCATTATCACCGCGATATTCATCATACCAGTCTTCCATGGCATAGTGGTTCGTATATGCCAGCGGGATAGAGTCGATCCCCTGATACATCTGGACAAATTCATGAGCATAGGTGCCGATGGGTGTCAGGTCATATTTCATGGCAAAGTAGACATTAGAGGTGCCTACACAATTCTGGGTCTCTTCCGCCAGCCGTTTGATCACGACCCCTTCCCATTCCCGGGACAGCCGACGGCGGCAGCCGAATTCCGCAAAGTTAAAATTATAGCGTCCGTCTTTAAACGCCCGTATCTTTGCCGCCAGACGGTCACCGGCAGATCTTCTTAAGGTCTCATAGTCATATTTCATCCGGAAATAGACCTCATTGATGATCTCCAGCAGGTAGATCTCAAACTGCATGGCAGAGAAAAGAGGCCCTGTTACTGTAACTTTCAGCTCACCCTCCGGTGTCAGTTCCGTTACCACATATTCCCGGATAGGATGCCACAATCGCAAGAATTCAACATAGTCATTTTTAATAAAACGAATAGAACGCAGATAATCCAGTTCTTCTTTTTTGAACCGTAATGAACAAAGGTGATCTATCTGAGAGTTGATTTCATCCAGCATCTCTTTTGTAAACACAACACCTTCATTCCTGCATTTGAAAAAGTACTCACCATTCAGATCTGTATGCTTATGGAAGATCACCTGGTTCATATTGAATTTATACAGGTCTGTATCTAAAAGAGATAACACGATCGGTTCAAGTTTCATCACTTCTCCTTTTCTGAGTAAGAGATCATAAAATACGGACGTTCCGGCGCCAGTCCATCAAAAACAGTAATGTTTTAGTACCAGGACTCCCTGGTCTACAAGCTGCTGGTCTCTTCTATCCTCTGGGATGCTTCCACGATAGCCCTGAGCATATCATATTTGTCCCACTGTTTGGGATTCATATACGTTTTCCAGACTTCTTTGTTATTTTGCAGAAAGTAGCTACGCATCTCAGAAGCAGAAATATCAATAGATTTCGGAATATATAATTCAGCAATGGTAAGGCCCCGGATACCATCGAACCAGTCCAGCCGCCGTGCCTCTTTTCCGGAGATCAGCAGGTCCGGCTGTTTTCCGAAGGTTTTTTCTACATTTTCCAGCACATATTCTCCCCAGCGGGAATTATTGCCGACGCCTATATCCGGAAGAGGCGCGACCTTTACAGCATCTCCGAACACGTCCTTTATAAAACCCCGGCGGATCTCATAGGAAAACGGATTTTTCTGAGTTCCTGATTCCTGTGAAGATCCTATAAAGATCCCTACTTCCTGACAAAGATCAAGGGCTATCTGTATCATCTGTTCATGGCCGATGTGCATAGTCTGAAAGCGTCCGACCATAATGCCTAATGAAAAAGGTTTATCCATGACAGCCTCTTAAAGCTCCGGCACAAATGAGGGCATCAGCTCCAGTTTGAACTGATTGATCCGATGCAGCCGGTCGATCCGTTCCTTACTTACAGGATCATCGATTTCTCCGGTACGGATATAACGGTCCAGTTCAGCATATGTGAAACCCAGGTTATCTTCATCTGTCTTCCCGGAAAGGCCGTCTGAAGGTACCTTCTCTATCAAGACTTCCGGAAGTTTCAAAAGTCTGCCGATCTCCTTCACTTCCTGCACTGTAAGATGTGACAGCGGGCTGAAATCTCCCACAGAATCACCATAACGCGTGGAATACCCGACCCAGTCTTCTGACAGATTACAGGTATTCGCCACCCGTCCGTTCACACTTTGAGAGACAGCGTACAGGGTCGACATCCGGATACGCGGCGGAAGATTGACCTCAGACTGATTAGAAAGAGGTATGGGGATCTGTCTTTTCAGACCTTCTACCGCATCATGAATATTGACTACATAATACCGGATCCCCAAATGCTTTACCAAGAGCTCTGCCATATCTATATCCGGCTGTACTCCGTCGGGCATCAATACACCAATCACACGGTCTTTGCCCAAGGCTTCGCAAAGAATAGCCGCTGTCACGGAAGAATCCTTACCTCCGGAAATGCCTACTACTGCATTACATCCCTTTCCGTTTTCTTCAAAAAACTGACGGATCCAGGCTACACATTGGTCTTTTATTTTTTCTGCATCAAACATGAGGTTTACCTCCTTTTTGTGAGACTGAACATTTTGATTATATCACGCCGATGAGTTCTCTGTAAATATCTGCCATGAAAGAACCGGACATCGTTTCCGGCTTTTTCTTTCCTGTCAGATATGTATTGCTGCCGTAAACGCGGATTTAATGGCCGGTCCCAGGTTTCCTGGTGTAACGGCATCTCCCACGATGTACACTTCTGTCTCCGGTGCCGAATGCCTCAGGGCATCAGCTGTTTCTGTCAAAGATTTCATACCCAGCGCCAGAAGCACTGTGTCTGCCGGGCAATGTTCTTTTTCCCCATTTTCTGTATCAGTGAGTATGACTTCATCATCACAGATCTCTTCCAGTCTCGTATGCAGGCGGATCGGAATATCCAGCTCTTCGATCAGTCGTAAATATTCCGCAGCCATGGCTCCTTCTGCTTTTCTGAAAGCACTGAGATCCGGCTGCATCTCGATCAATGTCACCTGACGGCCTGACTGCCTCAGCATGACCGCTGCCTCGATCCCCACTGCACCGGCTCCTATGATGACGATATTCTCTCCTGCTTTCTGGGGATCCTCTTCGACTTCGGGAGCCCAGAAGACATGTGCCTTTTCAATACCTTTTATCCCTGAGGGTCTAAGGGGTGCAGAGCCTGCAGCGATGATCAGCGCATCATAACCTTCTTTGTCCAGCAGTTCTTTATCTGCTTCTGTATTCAGCAGGATCCGCGCCTTTGCCTTATTCGCCTGGGTGATCATGTAGCGGTAATAATCTCTTACATCCTGTTTAAATGAAGGCAAGGATGCATAATACAGATTACCGCCTAAATGTGAGCTTTTTTCATATAGAGTAACATCATGGCCGCGTTCGGTCAGTGTCAGCATAGCCTGGATACCGGCTGGCCCGCCGCCGATGATGCCTACCCGCTTTTTAACCTTGGCTTCAGGGACTTTTCCTGCCGGGAACCGGGTCTCTTCGCCCAGGGCCGGGTTCACGGCACAATTGATAACTGCCGGTATCATCAGACGGCTTCCGCAGTACTGGCATCGAATGCAGGGCCGCCAGTCATCTTCTTTCCCGAGGGCATATTTCCGCGGCATCTCCGGGTCTGCCAGAAGAGGCCGGCACATAGCCACGAAATCCGCCTTGCCTGAGGCGATGATCTCTTCCGCCATCTCTATGTTCATGATAGAACCTACCGTACATACCAGGAGGTCCGGGAAAGCCTTTTTAATATCTGCGGCATAATGGACATTATACATCCGGTCCATCATGGCATTCTGCCACCAGTTCCTCATATAAGCCATTTCTCCGTGAAGGCCTGCAGATACATGGAGGATATCGATCTTATCCTTGATCAGTTCTATAAACTTAAGGGTCTCATCAAAATGCATGCCATCCGGATGTATCTCATCTGCAGAAATACGGAATTCTATGACAAAGTCCTCACCGACCCGCTTTCTGACTTCATCCAGTACCTCTATGGTAAAACGGGCCCGGTTCTTTAGAGAACCGCCATATTCATCTGTCCGGTGGTTATATAACGGACTGGCAAACTGAGACATAAGGTTTCCGTGTCCGCCATGCAAGAGAGCGATCTTCATACCGGCCTGTTTGCATCTGAACGCGGCATCTCCGAACTTTCTGACAGTCTCACGGATCTTTTCATGGGTCATTTCTATGGTCGGCAGGGGCTCTCTGCCTGCTGCCTTAGCCCGCATCAGTTCATTAGACGGAATCATCACGGAAGGTGCATAGGCCTGTTTTCCCGTTTTCTCAAACTGTGAGTCTTTCCCGTTATGATTGATCTCCAGGGAAGCCAATGCGCCATATTCCCGGCACATTTCCACGAACCTGGTCAGCGGCAGGATGCAGGAATCATTACCCAGGTCCAGCTGCCGCTCTTCATCAGATGCT
>CACZSO010000047.1 GCA_902783795.1 uncultured Eubacteriales bacterium | reverse complement strand
GGATAAGCCCTTTCCTCAATGATCTCTTTCTGGCTTTCTTCGCTGCCGAAATGCTTCGAAAATATCTCTGTAAGCCCGGGCAGCAGGCCGGCGGCATAAGCTCCCACAGCGGATCCGATGAGAAGCACAACGGCCAATAGTACTGCGGCAGGCGCAAGGCGCCGCGAACGATACTTCCTGGTATTATCTTCTTTCCCGGCATCATATTCCATATGAAGCAGGGTCCTGGTCTTCAGCCTGCTGTCCGGCTCCATGTCCTTATCCAACAGCTTCATTTTCTCGTCAAGATTCATTTGTATTCCTCCATTTCTTAATCCTTCAGCTTATCTTCCAGCTGCTTCCTGGCCCGGTTCAGCCGGGTGTACACCGCATTCTCGGAAATCCTCAAGGCTTTTCCGATCTCTTTCGCTGTCAGTCCGGTGTAATAATGCATGATGATGACGATGCGGTATTTGTCCGGCAGACTATTAAGCGCCTGAAGCAGTTCTCGTTTCTCTTCCTCATTGTCTGAAGAAGCCGTCTCTGATAGTTCATCCAGCGGAAGCGCGGAATGCCGTCCTTTACTGCGCCAGAGCATCCGGCAATGATTGACCGTGGTGCGGGTGAACCATGCCCTGGCCGCCTCATCGGTGGTAAAAACAGGCTGTTTTTTTACATACGTCAGGAATACTTCCTGAAAAATATCCTCTGCATCTTCTTTATTTTTCATATGCGCAGCGGCGGTGCTGTAAACCAGCCTGCCAAACTGTTCAACGATCTTCTGCGGATCATTTTCCAAAGGAACCACCTCTTCTCACACACTGATATTAACGGCAAGACCCGATAGGTAAGAGCTCTCTTACGCTTCTGCTTTAAGAATTGCCGGAAAGAAAGAAAACCTTACACAGTCTTTAAAATATTCCAAAAAAGAGCCGGGAGGCCTGGAGGAATGCTCCCCGGCTCATCTGCGTTAACCTGGTTTCCCTGATAATAAAAGAAAAGAGCCACTTTCCGTGTGACTCTTTCCTTAATGTATGACTACCTTCTGATCTCCTGTTCTCTATTTATCTGTCTCAGTCACTTTATACCCGAGTTCTTCCAGTTTCTTTAAGATCTCTGCATCAATATCGTCCAATGTTCCTGACGATATAATTTCATAACCATAGACTTCTGCTTTTTCCGGCCAGGATTCCATCACCGGTCCTACCGTAAAACGTATCAGATCGCCTATATTCACCTGGTTTGCCATAAACGCCCAGGATGACCCGTTTTCAATATGGATCGGCGTATGTGAAGCATCTGTACAGATAATAAAATCCGATGTCCCTGCCCGTAAATACCGTCCGGTGATCTCTGAGGTCTCCGCTTCATCAGGCCCTGTGGGTCCGTGGGTCGGCTCTGTATCCCCGCAGCCTAACATCGTCACAGCCAGCAGCAAACACATCAGCACCGCCAGTAATTTCCTGGCTTTCATCATTCTTTACTTCTCCAATGTCTTAATGAATGGTACCGGAAAATGACCATGTTCCACCGGTGTGGCGCCTTCGGTATAAGCCCAGTCAGCGGCATTTACCAGGATCTTCTGTACTTCCGGCATATGATAGATAGGATAAGTCTCGTGACCAGGTTTGAAATAGAAGATCTTGCCCCGTCCGCGCCGGTAGGTGCAGGCGGAACGGAACACCTCGCCACCCTCAAACCAGCTGATCATCAGAAGTTCTTCCGGCGGGGCGATATTGAAGAATTCCCCGTAGGTTTCCTCATGGGGGATCACCACATTGGCGCCTATGCCCTTCATGATGGGATGGCTGGGATACACGTTCCACATGATCTCCATCTCATCGTTCTCACGCCAGCGAAGCTCGTTGGATTTCGTGCCCATGATCTTTTTGAACAGCTTTGATTCGTGGCCGGAATGCAGCACGATCAGCCCCATGCCGTCCATCACGCGGTCATAGATCCGCTGCACGATCTCATCATCCACCTTATTATGGGCAATGTGTCCCCAGTAAAACAGGACGTCAGTGGAATCCAGCACTTCCTGGGTCAGTCCGTGCTCCGGCTCTTCCAACGTCGCGGTCCGCACATTTTCAAACCCGGCTTCTTCCAGGAAATCCTTGATGCATCCATGGATCCCCTTCGGATAGACTTCAGCTACTTTCGGATCCAGTTTCTCATGGAGTCCTTCATTCCAGACTGTAATATTCATTTATTCCTCCTCTCCTGTGTCCGAAGCCTAAACCTGTGCCCCGGGCCTCATTTCAATTCCTATAAAAAACAGTTGCATTTTTTCTATCTTTAGTGTAATATAATACAGCGAGCTTGAAAAAGCAAGCAGAATGGCGCCTTAGCCAAGCGGTAAGGCACGGGTCTGCAACACCCTGACCTCCGGTCCGAATCCGGAAGGCGCCTCATATTCTGATCCGCCGCTTAAGGTTTAAACACTTTAAGCGGCGGTCTTTTTTTACCCCCGGCTTCCCCCTCTGGAGGAAGCCGACTGATGAGGGGTTTTTTAATAATTTCATATCTGCTCCCTTCTTTCATTGCCATTTCTCTGCCTTTATGCTAAAGTAAAGCCAATAACCCCCTGTAAAGGAAGACGATATAATGATAAATAAACCTTTCGAACATCGCGGCTTCATGCTGGATGTGAGCCGGCATTTCATGCCCGTGGAAAACATTAAAAAGCTGCTGAATGCCGCATCACTCCTTAAAATGAACCGTATGCACTGGCATCTGGCAGACGACCAGGGCTGGCGGCTGGAGATAAAAAAATACCCGAAACTGACCGAAGCCGGCGCTTACCGGGGCGAATCCTTCTTCGGCGGCGTTTCCCGGACAGAAAACAACTGCGGCTTCTATACCCAGGAGGAAGCCCGTGACATCGTCACTTACGCAAAAGCGCTGGGCATAGAGATCATCCCGGAGATCGAAATGCCGGGTCATGAAAGCGCCATGCTGGCGGCCTATCCTGAATTCGGCTGCCACAGGGAAGATTCTCCGGAAGCCCCCTGGGTGTACCAGGTGGAAACCGCTCCCGGCATTTTCTCGAACCTGATCTGCGGCGGCCGGGAAGACTCTCTGCAGTTCCTTAAAGATATCCTGGACGAAGTAGTGGAGATCTTCCCCTTCCCCATGGTGCACATCGGCGGCGATGAAGCCATGAAGCTGCACTGGCGCCGCTGCCCCGACTGCCGGAAAAAGATAAGAGTCCTGGGC
>CACZSO010000046.1 GCA_902783795.1 uncultured Eubacteriales bacterium | reverse complement strand
GTCGAATCCACCTGGACCAGATTAAGATATTCACTCACGCCCGAAGATACGACCGGGTATTTTTTCTCCTGTGCCAGGTTTATGATCTTTCTGTCCAGGCTCTTTAACTGAAGGTAAGTATATTTTACATATCGGATATAAAAATCCGGGCCGCCTTTTTCTCTGAATTCCTGTTCAATTTTTGCTCTGTTTTCTTCCGACAGATCATCTGTCAGCATAATGACCAGATCTCCATATTTGTTGATATACCGGCCTCCGTAGCAGTCTGGATTCTTCTCTATGACCGGAAGGATCTCTTCCAGGACCGCAAGGGCTCTGTCCTGATGTTTCACCATCTCCTCTTCAGAGATGACTTCCTGGCCCAGGTTTAGTTCGAAGACATCCTCCAACGGTGAAGATGCTTCCACAGGGCTGCTGATATAGATACTTTTGACCAGCACAACAAAGGCCGCCAATATCCATAACCATTTACACTTTTTCATACTTTCTCCTTTCTCCTGAGATCCTTCGGCTTTTCCTTTGAACTCTATTATGAGGTCAGGCAAAGAAATCTGCAAGGTGCTGTACTTAATTGACCTGTTTTGTACTTAATCCGCAGCATTTTCTCTCTTGACTTCTCTTCCTCAGACTGTAGAATAAAAGCAGGAGGATCGTATGAGGATCGCAGTCTGTGATGATGAACAACTGTATATTGAAATGCTGAAGGAGGGGATCCGTGACTGGCAGAAAGAAACGGAAGCAGCCAATGTTTTTATCGCCTCTTTTCTTTCTGCGGAAGCGCTGCTGGCCTCTGTTCATGATCACAAAACATTTGACCTGTATTTTCTGGACATCGACTTCGGGGCCAGGATGAATGGGTATGAACTGGCCCGCGAACTTCGCCGTATGGCGCCCGAGGCCATGCTTATTTTTGTTACCAATTATGACACCTATCTGAAAGAGGGGTATGAGCTGAATATCCTTCGGTATTTTAATAAGCCAGTCCCCCGGGAAAAGCTCACCCAGGTGCTGGATCTGTGTGCAGCGAAACTTAAGGAAAAGGAGCAGGCCTTTGCGGTCCGTATAGCTGATAATGAACGGCCTCTGCCGGCCGATACGGTGTTATCCATAGAATATTCCGATCATCGGCTTCTGGTGCACACGCTTTCAGGCGTCAGATCTGTGCGCACCCGCGAAAGTTTCACTGATTTCTGCCGTAAGCTGCCGGATACCGTCTTTCTTCGCTGTCATCAGAGCTTCCTGGTCAATATGAACCATGTCAACAGTTTTTCCTCCATAAGCATCACATTGGATGATGCCTCGGAAGTTCCCATAAGCCGCAGTTACCGTGAAGAAGTCGTTCTCAAACTGCGCCGGTTTTTTACAGGAGCCGCCCTATGAGTACACCGGAACTGATCAAAATACTGACAAGACTTATTATTTTCAGCCTGTTGGAAAGCGGTCTCATCATTTTCAGCATTACTAAAAGCTTAACGCCCCGCTCTGTTTCTGTTCCCGTCCCTTTTCTCATGGGTATCATAACAGGGCTGGCTTTCTTTTTCTGTGGAATGGATCCTGTCATCCATATTTCCTTACTGTTCCCGCTGATCTTTTTATACTGCCTGTTCTTTTTTACCGACCCTCTCAGTAAACGGCTGTTTTTTGGCCTGGTACCCCCGGTCCTGATTTTCCTGATCCACTTTTTCTACTTCTATATATTACCGAAGACCCTGCCCTTTGATCTGGACAGAGCCTACTCAGATATCTGGTTTTTCCTGGGCTATCAGCTCATCCTGCTGCGGGATACCGGCCTGGTCATGCTTCTGGTGGTCAGAGTCTTAAGACCCCGTATCCGGAAGCTGACCCCGAATCTGATTTTTGCCGCGCTCTGTCTCCTGCTGATCAGCTTGACTTTCCTGATCCTGATCCACAGCCGTGGAGCTGTGGAAACGGCCGGCCTTACCCTGTTTCTGAATGCTGTGCTTACCACAGCTGCCTTTCTTCTGCTTTTGTGGCTGTACCATTTCCTGATCCGCTTTTATGAAAATGAACAGCTGGAAAGGACACGGACACTAATGAAGGAAGAGGATCTCCGGCGTCAGGAAGACTTGAACAGCACCTATCAGTCCATGCGCTACCTCTCCCATGATACCCGGAAGTTCATGCAGACTGCCCAGCAGCTCATCTTAAGCGGTAAGGCGGAGGAAGGCGCCCGGCTTCTTAACGAATATGAAAAACAGCTGCCCATCATTTATTCTACTGGCTGCACGGAAGTAGATGCTTATCTCACGCTGGTAGCCGCCCGCTGCCGGGAGCAGCATATTGACTTTAAAACAGAATTGTGCCCGCTTCAGGACCTGCCCATGGAACCTATGGATTTTGCTTCGCTTTTAGCCAATCTTCTGGATAACGCCGTGGAATCACTGATGCAGGAGAACCCGGAAAAGAAATGGATCGATCTTCAGCTGATGCGTGTTAAAAATATGCTCTACATCGACTGCAAAAATCCCACGGAAAGAACATCCTCCATCCTGTCACAGGAAGGACAGATCCAGAGCACGAAGGACAGTTCTAACCATGGGCTGGGACTTAAGATCATCCGGGAAATCGTGGAGAAAGCCGATGGCTTTATGAACATCCGCATCGAGGGCGGTGTATTTCAGGTGTCCATTAGCCTGCCCGGGAAATGACTTTTAAAAGGCGGCCTGTCCTTCCGGATAGGCCGCCTTTTAGTTTCTCATGATGATCAGATCAGTACCATCGCTGTATACGTTAAGGTATCTTTTCCGTAATAATAGGGCAGACCGGATTTCTGGCAGACATCGCTGACCAGAAGGCCGTTGGCCTCCATGGAAGACACCATGATCTCCGGGTGGCGGCAGGGCGCATCCGGATAAGTGCATTCCTTGCACAATGTGCATCCGCCGGTACCCATGAAATAACATTTCTCCCCGACATCCGTCAGCTCTTTATGAAGCTGCATAAACAGTTGGCCATGTTTCTTCCCGGCTTCTGCCATACCTTCAAAATCAAAGGAATCCTCTAATTCAGCCGTAGTCTGTACCAGAATGCCGGCCGTATAGCCTTTGACTTTTTCTGCACACTCTTCCAGCGTGCCGCAGGCGGGCGGACAGGACCACTTTTTATTATAAGCCCCGCATTTGCCGTCCGCACACATGTCCCGGACCGCCGGAAGAAATTCCAATGCATCCATATTCACCGGGCCTACATGGGAAAAGCCCGTATCTTCCGCTTTTTTAATAAGTTCCTCAAGCGTCATAATAAATCCTTTCGTGCCTCATGTGTCATGCAAGGCATGACACCACAGCCTCATCCGTCTGCTTCGCAGACACCTTCCCCAGAGGGGAAGGCGAACTCATCCGTCTGCTTCGCAGACACCTTCCCCAAAGGGGAAGGCGAACTCATCCGGCCCTTCGGGCCACCTTCCCCATAGGGGAAGGCTTGGGTTCATGCGATTGTTACCATTCCAGGTAGCGTTTGCGGGATTCTTCGTATACGGTTTCCTTGAACAGTTTATTGTTCATGATGGGCTGGCGGCCGGGCAGAGCCACTTTTCCGGGCTGTGTGAACCGGTCTACATAATCCTTGGCGGCTGCGATGATCTCTTCATCCGTAGCAGTCTCCGGATCCAGATCGATGGTCACGGAAGTAAGGCCGATAGCCATCTTATCGCCTACCTTTTCATACAGATCAGCTGTATCATTCATGGGCATGGGCGACCAGGCATCAAAACCGGCTTCCACAAAAATATCGATCCGGCTCTCATTATGGCCGCAGCTGTGCAGCTCGATGGGATAGCCCTTATCATGGACATGCTTCACCAGTCTCTTCATTTCGGGAAGGAAGAATTCACGGGCTGCATCTTCAGAGAAGAAAGGCGCCATCTGTGAGCCCCAGTCATCATGGATGCAGATGCCATCAATGGGGAAGTACTCAAACAGCTTATCGATAATGGCGATATTCAGATCTGTGGTCTTCACCAGCAGTTTATGCAGGGCTTCTTCCTGATCTTCGTCCAGAAGGGCCATGGCTGCGCCTTCAAAGTCCATGAAGGAGATCAGGCGCTCAAACCAGGCACCGTTCAACAGGGTGCAGGTAATGAACTTATCCGTATTGAAGAATTCTTTATTCGCTTCATAGGAGCCGGCCCAATCCCAGGAATCGATATCCGGGAACTGGAGGACGTCTTCCCAATCATTCACATCCTCTAAGGTGGGGCTGCCGGGTTTCACCATGGAGCCGCCTACCTGCTCTACAAAGACCCATTCGATGCCGAACATATCTTTTCCGCCGTACTCTTCCCTCGGATAGGGATTCTGCTCAAATACGAAGCCGCGGGCGATATTGTCCGGGATCACAGAAGGGGTAAAGCCCTTAGTCTCAGATCCGATGGGCATCCATACAGGCTTTTTATCATAGATCAGTGCGCGGTAAGCTTCCTTCGGCGTCATGGGGAAATTATACACCGGGACATCGCCGAAAAAGCGATTCTTTTCATACCCTACGATCTCAAGCTCATTCTCGTTGAAAGGGATTTTTTCCATAATTACTTCTCCTTTACCTTTCTTTTAATTCCTGTACCTGCTGTTCGATCTCATCCTGATAGCTTTCCATGATATCTTTCCAGCCATCTTCATAATCAAAACAGATGTCTTCTTCGTCTTCTGCCTCCCGGATCCTCTTCACATAGCCCGCCAGCATGTCATAATCCTGTGCATAACAATGATAACTGTTGGCCCTGTGGACATAAGTGCCCATCTCCACTCCCAGCTCATCCGCAAAGTATTTCTGCAGCAGGATCAAGGCAAACGCATTCATGAAAGAAGCTTTGCAGGCGTCGTTTGAGCGGAACAGGATCTTGCATTCCAGTTTTCCATTCCGGATAAAGTACTGCAGATGCTGCATACACGCAGGATCGTCAGAGCCCATATCCTCCGGGGTACGGATACAGATAACTGCCCGCCGGGAAGAAGGATTCCGCTTCAGTTCATCTACAATAAACTTCAGCTGTTTTCCCATCCTCTGATGGTAGGTGTATTCCCAGTTACCCTTTTCCACCTCGAAATCCAGGATCCCATACAGCATTTCCTGCCGGTACTGTTCCAGTTCTTTCGGTCCGCCTATGAACAGCTTGCTGATCATAGGTTCGGAAAGGGGTTCTTCCACGATCATCGTCATGGAAACCTCCTTCTGGGTCGTATTCCAGTCCGCACAGTCTGTTATTTCGCCTTGTGTTTCCAATGCCGTAAGGGCTTTATGATAAGCCTCCGGCAGATTTTTTCCTCTGACAATGATCTCTTCCATAGGAATATCCTTCCTGACAGTGTATTTGGAATAATTATAGCAAGCTTTACCGTAAAATGCAATGATTTAAGCTGTATCTACGGGAAAACATTTCACATAAAAAACCCGGCAGGCTCTCCCTTTCAGGAAACTGCCGGGCTTCTGTACGTGACGGATCATCTGATCAGGCTTCTTAAGTCTATCTGTAAGATGCCAATGCATTGGAAAAGCTTTTTTAAAAAATACAGACCTCTTCTCTTTTACTTCTTATAGTCAAAATCCGGTATTTGATGCCAGCGCTCCCGGAAATAATGAGCCGCCAGTTTCGGCTTTCTGTCCCGGGTGAACAGTCCCTTCTTATTTCCCTGTACCCTCAAAAGTCCCTGGGACGTCATAAAATCTGCGAAGTTCCAGGCCTGTTCGCCCACGATAAAG
>CACZSO010000045.1 GCA_902783795.1 uncultured Eubacteriales bacterium | reverse complement strand
TACCACAAAGCCCGGACTTTTCGAAGCCCGGGCTTGTGTTTTTTAATAAAGAAATCCGGCCACATGACCGGATTTCTTCTGACAAGGGCTGCCTTTATTCACTACTTAGTGCGACAGCTCCTTTTTAAGGACATGGCCGGATATCCATTTATCTCCGGGGTCCCGGGAAAACGGATAAAATGACAAAAATGCCGGAAAATCCAGAGAAGTCTGCTGAAAGACAGATTTATGCCGCCATTATCAAATCTTTGATTGCTAAATCCTGCTGTACATGATAAAATATACGGACAAAAGAAATAAGATGAATCAGCAAAGGAGACAGCATGGCTGCGGGAATCGTGATCTTTGGTCCTGCGGGAGCGGGAAAAACCACACTCGGAATGATGACGGCTGCACTTCTGAACTGGCCCTATTTTGATTTTGATGATTATATCTGGCGGAAAGATACGGATGAGCCCTTTACCGTAAGAGTGCCGGAAGAGGAGAAATTAAGCCATCTGCTGGACGCGATCCGGCCAAATGAGCATTTTGTGCTGGCAGGTTATATGGACAGAGCCAGGGAGGCATTGGATGAGATGTTCAGTCTGGCAGTGTATATTACAGCCCCGCCGGAATTAAGAGTACGCCGCATCCGGGAGCGGGACCAGGGGATTTTCGGAGAACGGGTGCTTCCGGGGGGCGATATGTATGAGACCCATGAGCAGTTTATCCGGGATGTGCTGGCCTATGATGATGAAGACCAGCCGTTTATCCGGCGGCATAAGGAATGGGCAGAGAGTCTGCATTGTCCGGTGATCACATTGGACGGAGGCCGGCCGCTCTACGATAACCTGAAAAAGATCATTGAAGCCTGGAAGCAGCGCTGATAAAGGAATAAGGCATGAAGCTAGTCATTAAGATAGGAACATCCACCATCGCTCATGAAAGCGGGCGGCTGAATATCAGGAGAACAGAAGAGATCTGCAAGATCATCAGCGACCTGAAAAATGCGGGCCTGGAGATCATCATGGTATCTTCCGGAGCCATCGGCATGGGGGTGGGGAAGCTGTCGCTTTCTGAGCGGCCGAAGGACATGCCTACGAAACAGGCCGCGGCAGCGGTAGGGCAGAGTGAGCTGATGTATGTGTATGACCGGCAGTTTTCTGAGTATAATCACACCGTGGCCCAGATACTGATCACCGCGGCCGATATTGCTTCAGAAGACCGGTATCAGAACTTTACGAATACATTGAACCGGCTTTTAGAGCTGGGAGCCATCCCTATCATAAATGAAAATGACACCATCGCCACAGAAGAGATCACCATCGGCGATAATGATACCCTGGCGGCTATCGTGACCACATCGGCGAAGGCAGATCTGCTGGTACTGATGTCGGACATTGACGGGCTGTTTACGAAGGACCCGCACCAGGATGCAGAAGCCCGGCTTATAGAGAATGTGTACGAACTGAATGACGATATTATGGCGCTGGGCGGCGGTGAGGGATCATCTCTGGGCACCGGCGGCATGAGGACCAAACTGGAGGCAGCCAGGATCTGTACGGAAGCAGGCTGCGATATGATCATAATGAACGGCGCTAAGCCGGAACTGTTATATGACGTAGCGGAAGGAAAACCCGTAGGTACCAGATTTCACGCAAAGGAGAAAGCATGACGACACAGGAGATCTTAGAACAGGCCGTCAGAGCGAAAAAGGTTCTGGCTTTACTCAGTGAAGAAGAGAAAAACCAGGCGCTTAAAGCCATGGCAGACAGTCTTGAAAAAGAGAGTGCGGCCATCCTTAAGGAAAACGCAGTGGATATGGAGAAAGCGCGGGGCAGCATCAGTGATGTGATGCTGGACCGGCTGATGCTGAACGAGGCACGCATCCATGACATGGCGGAAGGCATCCGTGATGTCATCAGGCTGAAAGACCCGGTGGGAAGAGTCCTTTCTGAAAGCGTTACCCAGGACGGGCTGAAACTGAAAAAGATCTCCGTCCCCATGGGTGTCGTGGCCATCATCTATGAGAGCCGTCCTAATGTCACTTCGGATGCGGCAGCTCTTTCCTTAAAAAGCGGCAATGTCTGTGTGCTGAGGGGCGGAAAAGAAGCCTACCGCACTTCCCGGGCAGTGCTGGATGCCATGCAGCATGGACTTGAAAGCATCGGCATCGATAAGACCATCATCAATATGGTGGAAGATACCACCCGGCAGAGTTCTATGGAACTCATGAAAGCCCGGGGTTATGTGGACCTTTTGATCCCCCGAGGCGGCGCGGGCCTGATCAAAGCCTGCGTAGAGAATGCCTCGGTGCCTTGTATCGAGACCGGTACCGGCATCTGCAGTGTCTATGTGGATGCGGCAGCGGACCTTAACATGGCTCTTGATATCATCGATAATGCGAAGACCCAGCGGCCTTCGGTCTGCAACGCGGCAGAAACATTATTAGTACATGAAAAGGCAGCGGAAGCTTTCCTGCCCATGGTAAAGAAACGCCTGGTGGATGACAGGATAGAAGCAGGAAAGATCCCGGTGGAATTACGGCTCTCAGAAAAAGCCCGGCAGTATATCTCAGGGACACCGGCAGTCCCGGAAGATTTTGATACAGAATTTTTAGACTTTATCCTGGCGGTGAAAGTGGTCGGAAGTGTACAGGAAGCGGTAGAACATATCGACGAACACTCTACCCATCACAGCGAGGCCATTATCACTGCAGATGAGGAAACGGCGGCTTATTTTACAGCCCGTGTGGACTCTGCAGCGGTGTATGTAAATGCTTCGACCCGCTTTACAGACGGCGGGAAATTCGGCCTGGGCTGCGAGATGGGCATTTCTACTCAGAAATTACATGCCCGGGGGCCCATGGGCTTAGAAGAACTGACCAGTTATAAATATGTGGTGACCGGAAACGGCCAGATCAGATAGGAGATACCATGGAAAAGATCTTTGGCTTTTTAGGCTGCGGCAATATGGGTTCGGCTCTGATTCGGGCAGCCACAAAAGCTGTCGGAGGCGCCCGGATCAGGATGTACGACCCTGACCAGGCGAAAGTGAAAGCCCTGGAAGAGGAATGCGGGGCATACGGCGTCAGTCTGGAAGAATTGGTAAAAAGTGCCGATTATCTGTTTCTGGGAGTCAAGCCCCAGGTCATGCCCTCAGCGCTTGCGCCCCTTCAGTCATTACTTAAAGAGAGAGGAAATTCTCTCATTTTAGTCACTATGGCTGCAGGGCTTACCATCGACACCATAAGGAAAATGGCCGGGGCTGATTATCCGGTGATCCGGATCATGCCGAACCTGGCCGCTTCCGTGGGTGAGGGAATGATCCTTTATGACACAAAGAACGTGAAGGCAGAGGATGTGGAAGCCTTCCTTGAGAGTCTGGCTTATGCCGGGAAATCATGTGCCCTGGAGGAAAAACTGATCGATGCCGGCTCAGCCATTTCCGGCTGCGGCCCGGCTTATGTGGATATTTTTATAGAGGCAATGGCAGATGCCGGTGTGAGCCTGGGACTTACCCGGGATAAAGCTTATCTGCTGGCGTCCCAGACCGTCTTAGGTGCGGCAAAACTGATGCAGGAATCCGGAAAGCATCCGGGAGAACTGAAGGATGCGGTGACCAGCCCCGGCGGTACCACCATTGCTGGTGTTCTGGCGTTGGAAAAGGGCGGTTTCAGGCACGCTGCCGCAGAGGCGGTAATTGCAGCCTATAAACGTACACTTGAGCTGAAATAGGGCATATTTGAAGGATTCAGACGGCTCCGGCTCCTTTAGAAGGATCGGGAGCTGTTTCGGACGCAGTAAGAAAGGACAGACTGCATGCACCTGGGGTTTTTGCCGGTGAATCTTGAAGAAGTAAAGGAAGCAGGCTGGGAAAGGCCTGACTTTGTCTACGTGACCGGCGATGCCTACGTGGATCATTCATCTTTCGGACCGGCCATCATCAGCCGGGTGCTGGAAGCCCATGGCTTTAAAGTTGCCATGTGTCCCCAGCCGGACTGGCATGATGAAAATTCGGTGGCTGTCTGCGGAGAGCCCCGGCTGGGGTTTCTCATCAGTGCCGGCAATATGGATTCCATGGTGAACCATTATACGGTGAATAAGAAGCCCCGGAGCGAGGATTATTATTCTCCCGGCGGGAAGCGGGGCTCCCGGCCGGATTATGCCACCATTGTCTACTGCAACCTGATCCGGAAACGCTTCGGAAAGATCCCGGTGCTTATCGGCGGGATAGAAGCTTCCCTGCGGCGCCTGGGCCATTATGATTACTGGCAGGATAAACTCAGACGTTCCATCCTGATGGATTCCGGGGCGGATATCCTCATGTATGGCATGGGGGAACTTTCGGTGGTCCGGATCGCAATAGCCCTGGATCAGGGCGTGCCGGTCTCTGAGATCACAGATGTACCCGGCACGGTCTATAAGACCAGGGATATAAGCAGCCTTGCCGGAAGCATAACACTGCCGGATTTTGATGAACTGCTTAAAAGCCGCGAAAAATATGCGGAAAGCTTCGGGATCCAGTACCGTAATATGGACCATATCACCGGGAAAGTCCTGACAGAAAAATACGGGGAGAACCGGTATATCGTCCAGAACCCGCCCATGCGGCCTCTCACCATGGAGGAAATGGACCAGGTCTATGAACTGCCGTATCAGAACGCCTGGCATCCCATGTATGATGAAGCGGGCGGCATCCCGGCACTTCAGGAGATCAAGTTTTCCTTGGTATCCAACCGGGGCTGTTTCGGCGGCTGCAGTTTCTGTGCCCTGGCCTTTCATCAGGGCCGGTGTGTGCAGGTAAGGAGCCATGATTCCCTCATAAGGGAAGCAGAGAAAATGACGCAGGATAAGGATTTTAAGGGCTATATCCACGATGTGGGCGGTCCTACGGCGAATTTCCGGCATCCTTCCTGTGAGAAACAGTTGAAATACGGGGTCTGCCCGGATAAGCAGTGCCTGTTCCCCAGGCCCTGCCCAAACTTGAAGGCAGACCATACAGATTATGTGGCGCTTCTCAGGAAGCTCCGGGCACTTCCGGGAGTGAAGAAAGTTTTTGTCCGTTCCGGCATCCGTTTTGACTACATCATGGCAGATCCGGACCGTACTATCCTGAAAGAGCTCTGTGAACATCATATCAGCGGCCAGCTGAGAGTGGCACCGGAGCATGTATCGGACCGTGTGCTTTCCCTTATGGGGAAGCCGGGCAATGATGTTTACAAGGCTTTTGTCCGGGAGTTTGACAGGGTCAATAAAACCACAGGAAAGAAGCAGTATGTGGTGCCTTACCTGATCTCTTCCCATCCCGGATCCACTATGGAAGATGCCATAGCCCTGGCTGAAAGTGTGCGGGATATGGGTTATATGCCGGAACAGGTCCAGGATTTTTACCCGACCCCTTCCACGATCTCCACCTGCATGTATTATACCGGGCTGGATCCCCGTACAGGGAAAAAAGTCAATGTGGTGAAGGACCCTCATGAGAAAGCCATGCAGCGTGCCCTGATCCAGTACCGGAAACCGGAAAACTACCGGCTGGTGAAAGAGGCCCTGCTTTCCAGTCATCGGGAAGATTTGATAGGCTTTGACCGGAAACATTGTCTGATCCCTCCCAGGGAATTAAATAACACCCGGCAGAAAGGGAAAGCTCAGGGTACCCGGAAAGACCATCAGAAACAGCCGGTATCCAAAACAAAAAGAAAAGGCCATAAGCCATGAAAGAGCAGGAAAATACACGGAAACGCTGTCCTGTGGCTGACCGCTGCGGCAGTTGTGAATACAGCGGCGTAGCCTATAAAAAACAGCTGGAAGAAAAGCAGCAGTATATGGAAGGACTCCTGGGAGAATTCTGCCAGGTAAAGCCCATCCTGGGTATGGAGCAGCCGTATTACTACCGGAATAAAGTGCACCACGTCTTCGGACAGACTAAAAACGGCATCATCTCCGGGAGCTACGAAGCGGACTCCCATTACATCGTCAATATCGATCACTGTCTTCTGGAGGACCGGTTGGCCCAGGACATTATGAAGACGCTGAGGACATTGATCAGATCCTTTAAGATCTCCATTTACCACGAGGATTCCGGCCGGGGGCTTTTCAGACATGCGCTGGTAAGGAGAGGCTTTTCCAGCCAGGAAGTTATGGTGGTCCTGGTCATGACATCGCCCATCCTGCCGGGTAAGAATAATTTTGTAAAAGCCTTGAAAGCAGCCCATCCGGAGATCACCACCATAGTCCTGAACATTAATGACAAGGATACCAGCATGGTGCTGGGCAGCCGGAATATTACCCTGTACGGCCCCGGCTTTATCAAGGACCGGCTCATGGGCTGTACCTTCCGGATCTCGCCTGCGTCATTTTACCAGGTGAACCCGGTCCAGACAGAGGTGCTGTACCGGACAGTCCTGGAATACGCGGCCCTTTCTGGTAAGGAAACGGTGGTGGACGCCTATTGCGGCGTGGGCACCATCGGCCTTTCCATGGCAGGGCGGGCGAAACAGATCATCGGCGCAGAACTAAACGCCGATGCCGTAAAAGATGCTATATTGAACGCTAAGGAAAACCATATCACAAATGCACGTTTCTATCAGGAAGATGCAGGGGTGTTTCTTAACAGGATGGCAGAGCAGCAGGAAAAGGCCGATGTCATCATCATGGATCCGCCCCGCTCCGGAAGCACAGAAACCTTTTTGAGTGCGGTAAGCCGGATCTCACCGAAACGGCTGGTGTATGTGTCCTGTGAACCGGAAACGCTGAAACGGGACCTGGTTTTTCTTAGACAGCAAGGGTGGAATGTCCACAAGATCCAGCCCGTGGATATGTTCCCGATGACAAAAGGGATAGAAGCAGTAGTCCAGCTATCTCCGAAGTTTTAGGAGGATTCATCAGGTATGAAGCGGAAACAATCACTGGGAAGACAGATCCTCAGGGCCATGTTTTTCACGGTCTTCGGGGCCCTTTTAGCGGCGGGGATCATCTTCGTGATTACCATAAAAAACATGTCTGGGATGGTGGGTGAGTCTAATACCAAACTGACTGATCTGACAGGCAAAAAGTCATCAGCATCCATGGCTGAGCTGACAGAAAGGCGGCTGTTGGAACTGGCTACAGGAAAAGCAGATATCGCCGACGGTCTGTTCGTGGATTTTGAACGGGGTGTCAGTGAAGTGGCTGCGGTAGCTTCTTTGATCTATGAAGATCCTGAAGCGTATTCAGCGAGGCAGGTAGATCTGCCTGATCTGGAAAAAGACGGTGAACTTTCTGTCCAGGTCTTATATTCGAAGGACACGGATCCTGAGGATCCCGAGATCATAGAGGAGCTGGGGCTTCTGGGCAATGTACAGGATAGCCTGGTGGCTGTGAATGCGAATATGGGGAGCGTAGCCTCTGTCTACGTTGCCACGGAATCCGGCTTTATGGTCCAGGCTGATTATATTTCTTCAAAAAAGTTTGATGAAAACGGGGAATTGATGCCCCTGGAAGCAAAGGAACGTCCCTGGTATCAGGGGGCTTCCAGAACGAGAGGGGTGTATCTGACATCGGTCACCAAGGATGCCCATACACCACGGCTGGGCATCATGTGCGGCGTCCCGGTCTATGCCAAGGGCGCACTGAGAGGTGTGGCCGGTGCCGGCATGTATCTGGACGATATGGAAAAACTGATCAAGGATGTGGACCTGGGCGAGAATGGCCGTGCCTGTATCATCAACAAGGAAGGACAGGTCCAGTTTTCCACCTTTGAAAAAGGTGTTCTGTCAGTCCAGGAAGAAGGTGTGGACCTCAGGGAAAGCGAAGATGAAGAACTGGCTGCCCTGGTGAAAAAAGCTTTAGCCGGCAGGATCGGTGTGACCCTTTTATCCATCGACCAGCATCCGAGTTATGTGGCTTATGCGCCGCTCAGTACGGTAGGCTGGTCCATGATGGTGATCCTGACCCAGAGAGAAGTGGAAGCACCTACCGATGAGCTGCTGAAAAGCCTGGATGCCATATCTTCCCAGACCTGGAAAGATGCCAACAATTATGTCCGGCATATCCTGAAACTGCTGGCCGCCTTATTTGCTGTCGCCATACTGATCGTGATCGGTGTTTCCATCCTGATGACACGCAGGATCGTGAAACCCATCACGGCCCTGACAGATTCCGTTAAAGCCATGGAAGGAGATAACCTGGAGTTTACCTGGACGCCTACGAACCAGAGTGAGACAGAGATGCTGGCGGAGTCCTTCCAGTCATTGACAGAAAGGATCAAAAACTACATCCAGGATCTTAAATCTATTACGGCAGAACGGGAGAGGATCACCACGGAGCTGGCCCTGGCCCAGCGGATCCAGTCATCCTCCCTGCCCACCGAATTCCCCCCCTTCCCGGACCGTCCGGAATTCGACATCTACGCAATGATGGATCCCGCCAGGGAAGTGGGCGGTGATTTCTATGATTTCTTCCTGATAGACGATGACCATCTCTGCCTGGTCATAGCCGATGTTTCCGGCAAAGGTATTCCGGCAGCTTTGTTTATGATGGTCTCGAAAACTGTCCTGGAGACACGGGCCAAACAGGATCCATCTCCCTCGGCTATATTGGCCATGACGAATGATGTGATCTGTTCCAATAATCCGGAAGATATGTTTATTACCGTCTGGATAGGCATCCTGGAGATATCTACCGGTAAGCTGACGGCAGCCAATGCAGGCCATGAATACCCGGTACTCAGAAAACCCGGCGGAAACTTTGAACTCTTAAAAGATAAACATGGTTTCGTGATCGGCGGTTATGAGGATCTGACTTATAAAGACTATGAGATCCAGATGGAGCCCGGTTCTAAACTGTTCCTGTATACAGATGGACTTCCGGAAGCCAAGGGTATCGGAGATAATGATGAAATGTTCGGCACCGAGCGTATGCTGGATGCCTTGAATACGGTTCCGGAGGAAACGCCGGCGGCGATCCTTCGAATGGTCAATCTTACAGTCCAGGCCTATGTACAGAGCGCTGAGCAGTTTGACGATCTTACCATGCTGTGCCTGGAGTATAAAGGAACAGAAGATCAGCCGGAATAAGAAACCGGCCTAAGGAGAGATAGTCATGAACTTTTTTGTGGAAGGACTTCAAGGCAGCGGAAAAAGTACGCTGGTGAATAAACTCTCAGAGAAACTTCCGGAGTACCAGGTGTTCAGGGAAGGTGATTACTCCCCGACGGAACTGGCCTGGTGTGCTTATGTGACGGAAGAGCAGTTGCAAAAGATCCTGGAAAAATATCCGGAATACCGGGAGAAGATCCTGGAAAAAACGGTAAGTGAAGGGGATCACCGGATCGTGTGTTATACAAAGGTCCGTGAGGTGCCCCGGGATTTTTACCAGGATCTGGAGCAATACGAGATCTATAATGGCCGCGTGGACTTTGACACTTTTAAGGATATCATCCTGGGACGTTATAAGGCCTGGACCGGTGACAGGATGATCTTTGAGTGTTCCCTGTTTCAGAATACGGTGGAGGACATGATTCTGTTCAGAAATGCAGAGGATGAAGAGATCATGGCCCTGTACCGGCGTATCCGTGAAGCATTGGAAGGCCGGAAGATCCACATCGTCTATCTTAAGGCAGAGGATGAGGAAGCCAATATCCGTGTGATCCGCAAAGAGCGTTCGGATGAAAACGGCCGTGAACTGTGGTTCCCCATGCTCTGTGACTTTTTTGACCATTCCCTGTATGCCAGTGTTCATGGCGTCAGCGGAGAAGAAGCCCTCATGGACCATCTGAAACATCGCCAGGCACTGGAAATCAGGATCCTGAAAGATATTTTTCCTGAAAGACACACGATTTTAACATCTAAACAGTATACTGAACAGGATATTAAAGATGTTATAGGTAAAAGCAGTTAATACCGGTAGAAAGACCGCCGGCAGAGCCTTGACAAAAACATCGGTTGCTGATAATATCAAGACAGAAAACAACCATTGTACAAAGGAGGAAATATATCAATGGCAAAATTTGTTTGTTCCATCTGCGGTTACACCTATGAGGGAGATGAGGCTCCGGAAAAATGCCCGCAGTGTAATGCACCTCAGGAGAAATTCAACAAGATCGAAGAAGGCGAAATGGGCTGGGCTGCCGAGCATGTAGTCGGCATTGCTTCTGATGTTCCTGAAGACATCAAAGAAGACCTTCGCGCTAACTTCAACGGCGAGTGCTCAGAAGTGGGTATGTACCTGGCTATGAGCCGCGTTGCCTTCAGAGAAGGCTATCCGGAGATCGGCCTTTACTGGGAAAAGGCTGCTTTTGAAGAAGCCGAGCATGCGGCTAAATTCGCAGAGCTTCTGGGTGAAGTCCTGACAGATTCTACTAAGAAGAACCTGGAAATGAGAGTCGAGGCTGAAAACGGCGCTACTGCCGGTAAGACAGACCTGGCTAAGAGAGCAAAAGCCCTGAATCTGGATGCTATCCATGACACCGTGCATGAAATGGCAAGGGATGAAGCCCGACACGGCAAGGCTTTCGCAGGCCTGCTGAAGAGATACTTCGGCTAAGCTGAAAAGCGCTTAAATCAAGCGTTTTTGAAGGAGTGGGAGAGATCCTGCTCCTTTTCCGTCTTTTCTGAAAAAGCATACATGATGAGAAAGGAATCCGAATTATGAGGAACAGGTGTCCTGATCTTCCTCCTTCTGAACTGGACCAGATCCTGACTTGCTCACATACCAAACGGTGTCTGTTGAAAGCGGGAATCTCTACACTGGATCAACTGATGGCTTTATCAGGAGATGATCTGCTGCAGATCAGAGGGATCGGACAGGTGATCGCAAAGGATGTGTTGCGGGTGAAAGAGGAGTATCTGCGCAAGCGGGCGGCGGTTGAGTCCTGACAGCTGGAG
>CACZSO010000044.1 GCA_902783795.1 uncultured Eubacteriales bacterium | reverse complement strand
TGTCCAGATCATTTTTGACTCAGTTCTTTTAATAAGTACCGCCTCTGCCCGAACCTTTTTTATTCAATATCATATCACTTATTCCGTGACAGCCCAGCATCTGACAGGCAGGCCTACCGCGCCTTCGATCCGGGGCCAGGCTACAAACAGCACTGCACCGGCAGGAGCTACCTGGTCTAAGTTACGCAGTACTTCCACCTGAAGTTTACCCTTTTCCAACACATAACGCTCGCAGGCCAGATCTTCAGCCTTCGCGGCTTCCGCGGAAGCATCGGTATCCAGGGCTTCATGTCCGTTCGCGGCAGCATTGCGGACTTCGTAGATGTATTTTAACGCATCCAGCGACCAGCCAGGGAAGTTTTCACTGCCATCCTCAGCGATACCGGACAAGGCATTCATATCCGGCCAGTTTTTATACCAGTCGGTTCGAAGTGCGACAAAAGCACCGTCAGGAATGGGGCCGTATTTTGCCTCATAGTCTTTGATATCCTCAGCGGTTGCGGCATAATGACAGTCTTTCGCGACTTTTTCTGTGATATCGATCACGCACAGTGGAAAGACCGCATCCTTCACACCGAAGGAGTCAGACAGCGGCGCGTCTTTGACGAAATGGCCCGGGAAGTCGATATGGGTCCCGAACTGTCCGGGAAACTTGAAGGTCTGGATCCGGCACTCCAACATGGGGTTGCCCCAATCAAAGACCACCTTGCCAAGCTCCACGGAACCCTCAGGAATACCACTCCAGTACGGGCTGTCATTGTTCAATGAATGGGAAAGTTCTACCCATTTCAGTTTCTTCATTTCTTCCAGCGATTCCCAAAGTTTATACATGAAAACGCCTCCTTAATTTTTGATAAACCTATTGTATTGTATCAGGAAAAGTTTTGCAAGAGGATTATTTTTCTGTCAATACAAGTCTTTTCTGATCTTTCTCATCCTGGCCCATACATTGTCACCGTAGTTGCTTAAAAGCACCGATATCATGCCATTATTCGGGTTATATTCGGTCAACGCTGATACCCCCGGATCCGAGCCCTGCATATACACCAGGTCCTCTCCTTCGGGATCATCGATGATCCACACCCCATAGCCATAATATCCTTCTTCCGCATCTTTTCCGTCACCGCTTTTTTTCGAAAACATCTGCTTCACCATGGTTTCCGAAAGCAGCTTATGACTGATAAGGCCCTTCCAGAACTTCACCAGGTCACCAGCCGTGACAAATGCGCCGCCGGCCCCTGTCCCCTTAGCATCCACAGCATAAATATTGGTCCGGTAATCTCCTGTTTCAGGGCACCAGATATAATTATCGGCACAACCTTCCGGCAGTTTGTCCAGCTCGAAATACCCGGTTCGTTCCATGCCGCAGACATCAAATATCTGTTCCTTTAAATACACATCGAATTCCTGACCGGTCACCTGCTCTATAATGATGGCCAACAGCACATATCCTGTATTATTATACTGGAATCTCTCTCCTTTTTCGTAGATCATGGGCCGGTGGATAAACAACGGAAGGAGGTCACGGTTGTGGCGGATCTTATAATTGGGAAAATCTGTCCACAGTTCCTCATACTCATCCATGACAGATTCATCAAAATAATCCGGCACACCGGAGGTGTGGGTCAGCAGCTGTTCTATGGTAACTTCAGGATCTATCTGATTCAGGTCAATGTCAAGGATCTGGCCCAGGGTATCGCTGAAATTAAGCCTCCCTTCTTCGATCAGCTTAAGGATCCCCACCGCCACAAAGGTCTTGCTCATGGAAGCACAGGCAAACCGGGTCTCAAAAGTGTTGGGAAGCTGGTTCGGAAGATCCGCAGATCCATGGCTGTGCTTCAGCAGGACCTGATCATCCTGAAGGATATACGCCGTTCCCCTGAAATCAGGATCCATTTTATATGATGCAGCCTTCTTTTCTTTTTCAGGAATACCGTTTGTCTCCATGATCTTAAGACCCAGTTCAAAAGCCAGCATCATGATCTTTGTCTTATCGTCCAGCCGGACCTCTCCTGACAGGCTTCTGGGGTCCCAGGAAGAATGATCCAGGTTATCTCCGGCATAGAAAAACTGGAAAAATTCAGTGCCCCGGAAATCACAGACCGCCTGCATGCCGGCGCATTCCATTTCCACACAGATAGCCCCCTGCGCTTTCCTGCGGTCCACCTTTTCCCTGGTCTCTCTGTAGGCAGCATCTGTGGTCCATGTCATGCCCTCTATAAAGGGATAGCCGCAGGCTTCCAACACTTCTTTAAACTCTTCCCGATACTTTTTATTGACAGGTATCACATCGGCCGGCGGGGCATAGTGATAGCTGGTGCCCTCATCCCGGATCGCAGCCGTGGGGATAATGATTCCGCAGTCTTCTATGGACTTGTCTAATACCCCGCAGTTTCCCAGGAGGATCAGCCGTTTGCTCCCCATGGCCATCAGATCTTCATATTCACCTACACATAGCGGCTCTCCTACCCGGGACTGAAACAGGGCAAAGGTCCTGCCCTGGTATTCCACTTTATAAACAGGATTCAGGCCCACCGCAGAATGCAGGTCCGCGATCTTCTCTGCGTCAAATAAAGCCAGGACGCTTTCAAAAAGACGCCGGGAAAAGCAGGAGATGGTCACTTCCGGGAAGTCTTCCCTTTTGTGGACCAGCATCTCCGGGTCAATGACGGCATTATGAGAAAAGTCAAATTCTTCCAGCAGCATAATATTTTCCTATTCTTCACTGCGCATAAAAGCAGATTCCAGCACTTCCTTCATCTTCTCTTCAAAGGTCTCCGCCGGCAGAAGGGCGACGCCTTCTTCATCACTGAGTACGATGAGCCGTTTCCCGCCGGTAAGGCCGAATTTTTCCCTCGCCCCCTTCGGGATCACGATCTGGCCCCTGTCATTGATGGTGACCGATCCCCAGATATTCTTTCCCTGGGGCGCCGGCGGTATCATGTCGATCCCTTCTCCGGTCTCTGATTTCACCAGGCTGTCGATGGTGACTCCGTACACAGAGGCCAGCCGGCTGCATTTTTCTATATCCGGCACCGTGGCGCCGCTCTCCCACTTGGCATAGGCCTGGCGGGAAATATTGATTTTTTCTGCAATGTCTTCCTGAGAAAACCCATGGAGATTTCTAAGCATGACCAGATTATCCTTCAGCATGGCTTCTCTCCCTTTACAGGTCTATTTTTTCAAAGTTTCTGCAGGCCTTTTTATAGGAAAACCAGGTGATCAGGATATAAGCGATGATACCTGCCAGAAGCAGCAGCACCTGGAGGGCTAGCGCCTCCGTACCAAAGGCATTCAGTTTTTCCAGGCCTGGAATATGAAACAGTATTTCACACACAACGATCACTGAAAATGCCACGATGATATATGCCACAAAGGGAGGGCCAATCTTATATGCAGTCTTGAAGAACCCGCCCACAAAAACCGCATTGAAAAGACCGAAGATGACAAAAGCCATACCCAAAGCGAACAGATTAGCGTTCATCAGCGCATTGGCCCTGTAGACCACAGCATCAGCTAAAACTGTCATCCTGAGGATAACGGCTATGCACATTAAAACTAAAGCGCACAGCTCTATAAAACACACAAAAAGATACTTGCCTTTGACCACATCCTTCTTAGCTATGGGAAGCAGGGCCGAAAACAGGATATCATTCGTTTCCCTGGTGTTCTGGAAGCTCTGGAAAATACCCAGAGTGACAAAAAAGACCCCGCAGAGGATGGGATAACCCGGGATGAAGAACGTGAGTCCGAAGGCGATGAACAGAAACGATAAGATGGATGCGCTGAGTTTCAGTTCTTTTGTCATGATATTACGCATTTCTTTTCCCCCTTTCCATACGCAGGATGGTTTCTTCTATGGTCTCTCCTTCTTCAGAGAACCTGGCCACAAACGCTTCCTTCGGAAGCGCTGCCACCATCTCTCCCTCTGAAATATAGAAAATATCGTCCGCACACTTTTCAAGATCAGAGGTGATATGGGTAGAGAAAAAGATGGAAGTCCCATGGTTTTTAAGCTCCCTAAAAAGGTCCAGCAGCTCATCTCTGGAGAAAGGATCCAGGCCGCTGGTAGGCTCATCCAGGATCAGCAGTCCCGCTTTGTGGGAAAGGGCGATCAGAAGATTCACCTTCACTTTCATGCCCTCAGACAGTTCTAAGGCTGTCTTATTTTCATCCAGGCCGAACATGGCCAGATACTTATGATAGGCTGCTTCATCCCAGGTATCATAGCATTTCTTTACTACATCTATGATATCTTTCAGCTTTTTCCTGGGATACCAGTTGACAGTACCGGTGGAGTAGCCGATGTGTTTTTTGACCTCCGTCTCATTCTCAGTAAGCGGCAGCCCGAAGTAACGGATCTCTCCGCTGTCGGGATGGACCAGGTTCAGCATGGATTTTATGGTAGTGGTCTTCCCTGCCCCGTTTCTTCCGATAAAGCCGATGATCCTTCCTTCTTCGATGTCAAAAGAAATATCTTTCAGCTTAAAAGAAGGATAAGTCTTATTCAGGTTTCGAACCTCTGTAATACTCATATCCACCTCCAGGTGTTTGATTTGTATGAATATTGTAAGCTAAGGTTGCAGGATTCTCAACCAACTGCACATTACATATTTTGCAAAATTTTGTTAAGTTTGGTTGCGTCCGGCCTGTCTATAGAGCGGCGCAGACAGCGCCGCCTGTTAATTTCATACTTTTACATGACCAGATAGCCGCCGTCTATGGGAATAACAGCTCCGCCTAAATAGTCACTGGCATGGGACGCCAGAAACAGGCAGGGTCCTTTCATGTCATCGCCGGTACCCCAACGATGAGCCGGGATCCGCTGCGTGATCTCTTCATACCGCTGCTGAGAATACCGGGGATGGGCCGGGTCCTTCAGGGCTGCGTTCATCTCCGTATCCATATAGCCCGGAGCCAATGCATTGACATTTATGCCATACTGGAAAAGGTCGTTGCTGAAGGCCTTTTCCCAGGCCCCGGGTCCCGCCGGTAACGATTGCTTTTTTCCCTCTGATATCAAATAAATCCATATCATTTTACTCCTTCTGTGTGAATGAAGAGAACGCCTGCTTATTCCCCCGGCATCCCCGAAGTGAGCGCTGAACCGTTGAAATCCAGCTTCGCCTTATGGGCCTGATCATGCTGATGTTTCCTGGGTATCCGGTACTCTTTTCCGTCTTTTATCAGTCTCGCTCCAGTCTGGTGATAAGTAAAAGCCACCCCCTGATCCACGCACTGCTGATGGACATCCAGCACCCAGGAATAATCACAGGGCCGGGCCTCCGGCCCGGACTCGCCGCCCACGGAAACAGACTCTATAGCCGGCTTATCATCGGCTGTCCTGTAATGATCGAAAAAGGGGCGAAGGTCCACGGCAGAAAGCATGGGTTCGATCATGACGGCTTTATGAGGAAGCGGCAGCGACAGATAAAGGGGAAGTCTCTTTTCTGCTGCCCACTGATTCTCACAGGTCACCGCAATAGTCACATGATCCCAGCCCTCCTTCCATTCCTGAGGAAGATGCTCTTCGATCCGTTCCGGCCGCTTGGTGATCATGAAAAAGGTACAGTCAGAACGCTCACGGATCATCTCCCAGGCTTCTTTCCGCCAGGCATCCGCATCCTGATGAAAGAAATCCGAGGAAAAGCAGGTATAGATATGCGAACCGGCCGGAATCTTATACAGACCCCGGTACGGCCCGGAATGCAACGTCCGGACAGGAAGGTCAAAAGCCTGGGTCTTCCGGACCACGGTCGAGTCCTTTCCGATGGCTTCGTCCCGGCGGTACATATAGCAATGCTGGCAGCCGGGAGATACTTTCGTGCACCCGTGCCACAGATTCCATGTGACACTTTCCGGCAGTCTCGGATCTATATTCTGTTGTGGAAATAGACTAAGCTGTTCCATATGATCTCCGGCCTCTACGAAGCGTAGGTTGCTATCCTCGTCTTTTTGATATATGATGGCGGCATCAGGAGGATATCACGATGGATCGATATATTACAGGGCCTATGATCCGGCGCCTCAGAGAAGCCCGGTCCCTTACCCAGATGAAACTTGCAGAAATGCTGAAGGTCAGCGATAAGGCTGTCTCCAAATGGGAGACAGGACGCGGCTACCCGGACATCACTTTGATAGAGCCCCTGGCCGATGCGCTGGGTGTGTCTGTCATGGAGCTTCTGGCCGGCGAAGATGTGGTCAATACGAATAAGACCTTCAATATGCTGAAGACAAAGCTTTATGTCTGCCCCATCTGCGGCAATGTTATCGTGAGTACCGGGGAAGCCGTCATCAGCTGCTGCGGGATCACACTTCCCGTCCTGGAAGCTGAACCTGCCGATGACCAGCATCTCTGCCGCATCGACCGTATTGACGATGAATACTATGTCTCTATAGCCCATGAGATGGGCAAGACACATCATATCTCCTTTATCGCTGCCTTCAAAGATGATGGATACGAGATCCGGAAACTTTACCCGGAAGGTCAGGCGGACGCTTACTTCAAAGTCAGCCGTGTCAGATATTTCTATTATTACTGCAATCAGCACGGATTATTCAAAGTACAGAAGCCGACTTAAGCCGGCTTCTGCTGCTTTACACGCCTCCAGACAATGGCTCCTCAGTTTATGAGACGTGATTTATGGCTGATAATGCTCTATGATCTCCAGGATGTCCGTCTGATACACATTTCCGTCCAGTACGTCGCCGTACGGAGAGAAGGATAAGGAGTGGATATCCCGCGGATCTTCCTCATAGGGCGAAGATTCCTCCACATCTTCTTCAAAGTACTCTGCAAGATACTCCCGCGCATTGCCGCTGGGGAAGATCACATTGCCAGAACCAAGAGGGATCCCATATGCTGCAAACTCATCCAGGACTTTTCTGGTCTGGATATTATACGGGTTATCATCTTCTGCGCTGACAAGCCAGGCAGGGCTCAGCCGTACCGGGATCCCTGCCTTCACCGCCGCTTCTGCAAAGATCTTCACCGGTTCCAGCGGAATGGTCTCCTGATGAAACGCATCCACAGACAGCAGCAGATCATTGACTCCGCTCTCTTTCAGATCCTGCACCACCTCTGCGATTCTTTCCGGCTTCTTTGAAAAATAACCGTTCGTGATGACCTGCCGTTTTTCGATCCCCAGGTCTGCAGTGGTCTTTTGGATCTTGCAGGTCACCTCCGGGTACAGCAGGGGTTCACCGCCAAAGGTCATCAATGACTTTACAGGATAATGTTTACAGACCTTACGCACCGCCTCTGCCGCCACATCGGCGTCAATATGCCCGGTACAGTTTTCATGGCTGCCTTCCGAGCAATGCCTGCATCTTCCCGTGCAGGCCATGGTCACGGTAAATTCTATCCGGTCCAGGTTTTTTACATATTCGTTCATGTTATATTCTTTAACTGATCACACGATCAGAAGCCGCCTTTCGTTGACATGATGTCCGAACTCCGGCATAAACACAAAACTTTCCTTATCAGGGTCCAGGCTGTCCTGCAAAATGGGCGGCATATAACTCGAAGTAAAGCAGAAACCATATTTCAGATCATGATAGCCCTGTTTTAATCCGCCTTCTTTCCTGACTTTAAGCACCATGCATGTCAGAGGGTTCCAATGAGTCTTAAAGTCCGTGGACATCTGCTCGTTAGAATATTCCTCGCCATTTAAACACCAGGAGATCTGATCCTTTGTAAAGGTCTCGCCATCCACATAAAGAGTTCCGGGCATGATCTGGGAAAGGAAGATGCCCCGGTAATAGGGAAGCCGGATCCTGAACTGAAAGCCCGTGATCTTCCCGTTTTCCGTAATATTTCGGAAACCTACAGACTGAATGACCTGTTTTTCCATCGCTTTCTCCTTTCTTTAATCACCGATGAGGTTCTTCAGCATAATATGCTGTTTTCTTAAGGTCTGACCTACTTCATAGCCGTCATCATACTTATCTGCGCCTTCATATTCGCTTAACAGGTAACCGTCCCAGCCTTCCCGCTGCAGGATCTTTACGATCTCCGGGTAAGGAATGGTGGTCTCTTCGAAGTCATCACTCATATGGATGAATTTCGCATGGCAGCAATAAATGTACGGAAGGAGCGGCGTAATGTCTTCGGGCTCATTGGGGACAAATTCCGGATTCCGGCGCTCGTTTTCGCCGAATTTGTTCCTGAAGACAGAAAAGTCAATATTCAGCCCAAAGTTCTTTGTTCCCATCTCTTCAATGAACGCAACATAGTCTTTGACCATATCATCTTTTAAGTTAGAGGGAGTATGGATCTCCGGACACATCACCAGCCCCAGCTGTTCAGCTAAAGGCAGGGCTCCCTTGATGATCTCACGCCAGTTTTCCACCGGCTCCAGCTTGTGGTTGATGACCGGCATTTTAGTCCTCATGACAGTGAACCCCAGGCGATGTGCCAGCCGTAAGTCACGGCAGAGCATTTCAATGCTCTCTTCTGTGGTAAGCTCCCGGCCCCGGATCACATGAGAGTCGATCCAATGGCCATATTCTACCGGGATCAACTCATATTTGTCCAGCAGCCTGAACCAGTTCTCCACCCAGGCATCCGTGGGATAAGGATAATTTTCAATGTGGGTATTTGCCAGGATCTCGATACCATGGGCCCCCATATCCCGGATGTCCTCAAAACATTCTTCCAGGTTTTTTGTAAGGCCGAACTCGCCTGAATAGCTGTAGAGCGCCACCCCGCGCTTCGGGCCTTTTCTTTCATAAACATACATGGCATTTTCCTCCTTTACCGGGCAGCACCCGGGATTTCCGAACATATAATAACGCGTTTTCTCTGGATACACTATACCACATTTCTTCTGAATAAGTAAGTCCCTGAATGATCCGGATCAGTTTACAAATATACTTACAGGAATCATTGCAAATGATGCCGGAGAAATTTGACGAATCCAAAATTGGCTGATATAATGATATCAGACACTTCACAGCTCTGCTGTGGTACATCAGCATAATTCTAAAGAAAGGAGATTTATTATGGCTGTTATCAAAATGAACTTTTTATCGCAGGCGCTGGGCATGCAGACCAATGTTACGATCTGCCTTCCCACATTCAGCTTTGCCGATATCATGAATGGCCGTGAGGACGTGTATGTCCCGGGCATGAAGTACCAGGTCCTCTGGCTCCTGCATGGCGGCTCCGGCGACGACAGTGATTATGTCAACTTCTCAAATATCACCCGTTATGCGGATGATAATAAACTGGCCGTGGTCATGCCGGCGGATTATAACGCCAGCTATGACGATGACCCCAACGGACGGACAAAATACCGGACATTCGTGGCAGAGGAACTTCCCAAAGTCCTCCGGGCCATGTTCCCCTTCTCAGACAAACGGGAGGATAATTTCATAGCCGGTCTTTCCATGGGCGGCGGCGGAACCGGTAAGATCTCCATCAATTATCCGGAGAATTACGCGGCAGCGCTGATCATGTCTTCCGGCGGCGGCCTGAATGATCCCATCGCCAGGCCCGGCAGGCCGGCCATGGTCATGCGTGATCCTGAGGCTCCGAAAAAACTGAGGGAACTGGCTGCTGAAAACATTAGATCCGGTAAGCAGGTGCCCAAGTATTTCGTTACCTGCGGCGGTGATGACGGTGCTCTGGAAGGCGCTGTTTTTGCCAAGGATTTCCTGGCTGAACAGGGCTACGATGTGTACTTTGAAGAGGTTCCCGGCTATGCCCATGAGTGGGACTTCTGGGATCTGACCTTAAGGAAAGCTATCAAGGAATGGCTTCCCATCCGTCACAGCGTGATCTACCCCGGCGAAGAGTAAACTATTCTTTCCGGTAAAAAAGGATCCAGTGTGAAGACTTCAGCAGTCCTCACACCGGATCCTTTTTATGCCTCCCCTGCTGTCTCTGAAAGATCCCGGGTAGAAAGCCTCAGTTTCTTAGCCTTTGCCCATTTTCTGACAAACAGCTGGGCGTTTTTTGTCAGATGCTTGTTTGCGAAGCCCTTGGCCTGGATCAGGCTTTTCCCGGCACTGACTTCGATGGTCCCGAAGGATCTGTCCGGGTCTTCTTTTTTCCTTAAAAACAAGATCTGTGTCGTACCCCGGCAAACCGCATCCGTGTATATCCGGACACAGTTATGCATAGATTGGCCTTCCATATACAGATCTTCGCTCTTTGAAGGAAGCATGATAAAAAACGGATCCTCCCCAAAGAGTTCTTCATCATCCTCCGTAGCATCGGTGGCAAGCCGCTGATACTCCGGCCGGCAAAGCTGGAGCAGGAACCGTTCTTTCTGCTCCAGGCTGCTTCTCTCCTGATGAAGGGCCGTCAGCGCATCATGAGCCCTGGCCAGGTTTTCCGGCGTCAGGCCATAGTCGTCATTATTTTCATAATGACGCAGGTTCAGATAATCGCGATAAAGCGAATATCTTATTTCCGGATGAACCTGGAGATAACACATCATCCGGCGGATCTGCTGTTTTGTCAGCCCATCCTCCCATCCATCGTTGCGATGCTGATGCAGCTGGTGTTCCGGCCCCACGTCCCGAAGCAGCTGGATCATCGAGTCCAGAAGGCAGGTATGGTCCAGATAAGAGGGATCATTTTCATAAACCAGCCGCACCGTCCTTAAATTGCCGGGATTGACTGCCTTTGTATGAAGGCGCCGCAGGACACTCACCGGCACGCCGAATACCTCCTTCAGATTTCCTATCTTCTCAGGCGGCAATATATATTCGTTCAGTCTCGGGTGGCAGGCTATATTGGCAAGCCCCGCCTTCGCCAGCAGTTCATATACAAGATGGTAATCTGCTGCCAGTAGGGGGATCAATATATTCCCATTCTCATCAGCCTGAAGGTATTCCTTCAGATGGCAGCCCGGATAGGCTTTGGCAAAACGAAGCACCGCCTGTCTGGACTTCTCGTCCATGGACATCCTGCGCCAGAAGAGCTTAAGAATACCCGGATCTGACCGGTAAGAATACACATAACAATCTCCGGAAAACAAAAAGCCTTCTATCCCTTCTTCAGATTCTGTGATCAGCCGGAGGATCCTGGCTCCGGTGGTTTTTTCTTTAAAGAGGACTGCCCGGCAGTGAAGCTGACCATCTTTGATTTCCCCAGAAGTTTCTCTTTCCTTTTCTTTGACATCCCTGATACCCTGTCCCACCAGCTGTCTGGCCATCTCTGCCTTTAAAAGCGGCACATACCGGTAGCCTTTTTTCCGGTATATCTCTGCAAACATCTCGTAGCTCCAGATCCCCAGGATCCCCGGGAAAACGCTCTGGATCACTTTCAGATCCTTTTCTTTCTGGATCCGCACCAGTTTCTTTTCCGTGATCCGTTTTATCCATTCATCAAAGCCGGCATCTGTCTCATTAAAAAGGGTCTTTACTTCTCTGGAAGCCGGTAATAAAGCTGCCGCAAAGACCGGTTTCCAACCTCCGCCCGTGTAGCGGTCAGCAAACCCGGGTCTTAAGAACAACTGCGGAAAACAGATCTCAAAGATCAGCTTTCCCTCTTCTTTTTTCCACCGGTATCCATAGGTCTCTTCCTCCTGTACCGGTTCATAACAGTCTTCTTCTGTAAAACCACAGGACTTCCCGTGTTTCTTGAAATTATAACGATCCTGCAGCTGGACCCCTCCGCAGTTTGAACAGTAACAGCGGCGCGAATCCTTTGCCCTTATGAAAAATTTTCGATCCATAGTAAGCCTTGAGCCCTCCGCACATTCTTAATACAGCCTTATACATATTTTTCCATCCTCATTATCCTAAAAATCCGGAAGAAATAAAAGAAACCAAAGGTTTATCCTGCTATTTCCGGAGTCTACATTGTACCACTGCCTTCTTC